>JABIME010000070.1 GCA_018654125.1 Candidatus Cloacimonadota bacterium | reverse complement strand
GTTTTCTAAACCATATACAACAAAATTTCCCGGTGGAGAATTTAAACCATTCGCAGGTTTTAGAGGAAAACCAATTGTCGATGAAGATAACTGTGTGGGCTGCGAAACATGTGCCAATGTATGTCCTTCAAATGCGATAACGTATATTGATGATCCTGTAAAAGGAATTAGAACGATTTCACGAGATTACGGGACATGTATTTTTTGCGGGAAATGTGAAGAGCATTGTATTACCGGAAAAGGAGTGATACTTTCTGATGAAGAATTTGAACTTGCGTGTTTTGATCGTAGCGTTCTTATAGAAACACAAGAGAGAAAGCTTCTGATTTGTGATAATTGTAGTGCAATAATAACTACTAAAGATCACATGAAATTCATACATGAAAAACTTGGACCGAAAGCCTATTCCTCAATTCTGAATTTAAATATATTAAATGAAAGATTACAAATAGCCAGAGAAGATGATACAAATGTTACGATACAGGATGGCTTGAAGAGAAAAAATATGTTCAATACTCTTTGTCCGAATTGTAATAGAAAGGTTCAAATTAACAATTTAACGTAGCAATAAGAAGTTGATGAAACAAGATAAACTAAATAGATTATTTGAATTACTTCAAGCAAAAAAAATATTATTCGTTGGTATTGGTAACGCATTAAAAAGTGATGATGGAATTGGAATCTACATTTGCAAGAGCATTAGGCAAAATAATAAAATAAAAACCCTTATTGTCGAAAGTGGAATTGAAAAATTTGTAGGAAAGATCAATTCGATAAATCCCGAAATTCTCATTCTGGTTGATTGTACAGATTTTAAGGAAGAACCAGGGTTTATCAACTTACTGCCAATTGAACAAATTCAGGATTTCACAGCTAATACTCACACGATATCTGTAAAAAGAATATCTGAATTTTTTAAGATGAAAACATTTTTATTAGGAGTTCAACCCGAGAATGTGAAGTTTGGTGAAGTGTTTTCAATAAAAGTTTTAAATTCTGCTGATGAGTTGATTGATAAAATCAATGCATAAAAAAACCTCCAATAACTGGAGGTTTTTCTAAATTATATTAAAACAATTAATTAATACTTACCCTGAACATAATCAGATAAATACTTCACTTTCGCTTTAGAATCTTTTAATAATATTCTTATGATATCTCTTATAGATGTAAGACAAACTAATTTTCCTTCGTCACTAACAAGCGGAATATGACGGATCTTTTTCTCGTTCATAACGTTCATCAAGTATTCAACAGTATCTTCTGGGTGACCAACAACAAGATTCTCTTTTGGAGTCATGATTTCACTGATCTTAGTTGTATGAATCTCATCTTTCACATCTGTAGTTCCAAGTTTACTAAGAATATCTCGCTCAGAAATAATACCTATAATATTAGTATTTTCCATAACAATAAGGCAGCCTATCTTATGTTTATTTAAATGATAAACAGCATCTTTGATTGTAGCATCTGGCTCAATCGTGATAATATTCTCCTTTAATTTACATACATCAATTAGTCTTTTGTTCATGATAACTCCTTTGTGTTTTTATAATATTTATTCTTCTTAAACTTAACTCCTAATAAAGATGTTCACAGTTTACTGTCAAATTATTTGTTGGTTTTTTAAATGAGTTTTCTAAATAAGTTTTTTTAAAGAAATGAATAAATAAAAGTACAATAATATATTATCATTATGCTAATACAATTTAATTTGACTAATTTCTTAAGTATTACTTATCTTGTTTTGTTTAAAGTTATTATTTAAAATATAAAGCGGAGGCATTACATGCAAAGAACAATTTCGTTAATTTTAATTTTTTCATTTCTTCTAATATTTTCTCCAACACATGCAATAGAAAAATTTTATACATATTATGATAAAGGTATAAAATTTATGGAAAAAGGTGAATGGGAAAGAGCCATTGAAGAATTCAAAAGTGCAATTTCACTTGAATTTGAAGATGCAAAAAGAAAAAGGACATATGGTACTCGATTCATCAAATATTATCCACACAGAGATATTGGAATTTGCTTTTATAATCTAGGTGAATTTAGCGAAGCAATGGGTGAACTTCAGCTTTCTTATGCATATAAAAAAGAAAAAAAGACGAAACAATATATTGATAAACTAAGTTATAAAGGTAAACAACTTGATTTAAAAGATGATTTCATTAAAAAACAAGAACAGCAAGAAGAACAGGAAGACTTAGCAAGAAGACAGCAGGAAATGGAAGAACAACGAATAAAAGAGGAAGAAATTGCTAGGAAACAAAAAGAGATAGAGGATGAAAAAAATAAACTAGCAAAAGAGAAAAAAGTAAAAGAAAAAAAAGAACTTAAGAAGATGGAGCAGGAAATTGCCAGGAAGAATAAAGAATTAGAAGCAGAACGTGCAAAGTTGGATAAGCTTAAGGAACAGCGAAGTGAAGTGAGCAAGCTACCTGTTGGAGCTCTAACGTATGACCCTTCAAAAGTAACTCAAGTTGGCTCGAGATTATCAGTTGCTGTTCTTCCGTTCGGAGGAAATGACGAGGCAAAGGACTTAACAGACTCTGTTACAGAAAAATTAATTATTCAACTTGTAAATCTAAGAAGATTCAGGGTGATCGAAAGAAGTGCTCTTGATAAGATCATGGAAGAGCAAAAACTTGGGTTAACCGGATTTGTTGATGAAGAAACTGCAATTAAAGTTGGAAAACTTGCAGGTGCAGATGTTATAATACTCGGAAATATAAATATGCAAGTCGGATTCGTAAAAGTTAGTGCACGAGGTATTGATACTGAAACAAGTGTGTTAATAGTTGCCAAGGAAGCTGACTCTGGAAATACAAATATAGAAACAATAGAAAATCTTGTTGAGCAGGTAGCAATAGATATCTATAATGATCTACCTTTGGTTGAAGGAATTGTGATGGAAGTTGAGGAAGATCAAATAATTTTGAGTATTGGTAGTAATGTGGGGGTTCGTAAGGGAACCAAATGTGTAGCATATAAAGAGGGGAAAAAATATTATCATCCAGTAACAAAAGAAGTTTTAGGTAAGAACGTAACCCCGCTCGGAGAGCTCATTGTTGTTCAGGTTCAAGAGAAGATGTCAATTGCCAAGCCAATTGGTACAATAAGTCCAATTGAAATAGAAGATAAAGTAGTTGTAAAATAATAAAGGAGAGAGTAATGAAAAAATTATTTGTATTGATCCTACTCATTTCATTTTGTGGACTATTTGCTCAAGGAGTAGATTGGAATTTAACAGGTGCGGGATCTCGCGCTTTAGGTATGGGTGGTGCTTTTATTGGAGTTGCGGATGATGCAACAGCAATAACATGGAATCCAGCTGGACTTTATAATTTAGAAAGAATGGAAGCTTCTATAGTTTCACAGTATTATTCTGAAGATTACGAATTTGGTCCCTATGAACAAGGATATGATACATTTGTTATGAACTTTGCTAGTGTTGCTGTTCCTATTAATTTTGGTGAAAATAAGGTTACAGTAGCATTAGCTTTTCAACGGCAGATGGAGTTGTATGAATATACTGACCATGGTTATGCTTATGAAGAGTTGAGTGGAGCTGCAAGTACAGTTAACATTGGTGCTGGTTCGAGATTTATGAATGTACTTGCTGTAGGATTTGCTGCAAATATTTGGCTGGGCTCATACACTTATGAATATTCAGAAGTTGGTTATGATGAAGAAAATACAGGATATTTTTCAGGCTTTAATATGGGTTTAGGTGGAATGATCGACCTTAATTATCTACAGAGTCCAGTACCCCTAAAACTGGGTATATCAGTAAAAACACCTTTTGATCTAATGGTAGATGAAGAATATGGAGAAACAACTATTGAAATGCCATTAATGTTAGGTGCAGGTTTCTCATATAGGATTGGTGAAATGCTAACAATTTCTGCAGATTTTGAGACTAGAAATTACCAAGATAAAAAATCGATTTATGTTGATGATGATGGTGAAATCATGGAGGATGTACTTAGTCATGGGAACTTGAATCAATTCAGGATTGGTACAGAATATCTATTTCTTTCTGATTTCGCTGTTATTCCACTAAGACTCGGTTTCCAGAATGTTCCAACCACAAATTATACAGCAGAAAATGATCAGATAGTTGGTAACGGAATATCTTTTGGAACTGGATTTATTTTTGAAAAATTTGCAATTGATATATTTTCATATTATGCGATGTTTGAAACAGATTTTGGTTTTGCAACTTATAATGCTGAGAGATTAAGAGCGGGGATTTCAGGAATCATTTATTTTTAAAGTATAATTTCAATCTTATTGATAAAAAGAAGTATTAATTTAGAGAATTGATATTTTATAAAGGGAGGGAGTATGAAAACAAAAGCATTAATACTTATTTTAATCTTTACTATCGGGTTCAGTTTAAATGCTATCGACTGGAATATATCAGGAGCAGGTGCTCGTGCGGCAGGTATGGGAGGTGCTTTTATTGGAGTAGCAGATGATGCTACAGCGATAACCTGGAATCCAGGTGGACTGACCCAGCTTTATAGACCTGAGGTCTCTGTTGTTGGCAGATTCATTGCTGAGAATTACAAATATGAATCTACCTATTATGATAATAACGTAGATAATCAAAGTCACTTTATTCTAAACTTTGCTAGTGCAGCTTATCCATTTATGGATGGTAGAATTGTTGCAGCTGTTGCATTTCAAAAGCAACTTGATTGGTACAGTGGTTGGGAAAGTGATGAAGACGAAACTGCAGATGGCGGAGCAAATACAATTATTCCTGGTATTGCAGTAAGAGTATTGCCAATTTTATCAGTGGGATTTTCTACAAACATCTGGATGGGGAATAGCATCAAGAACACTTTCGATTATGACAATGTTGAAAGAACTATAACGTTTTCTGGTTTTAACATGGCTTTTGGTTTGATGACAGATTTGAATAATTTGCAAAATCCAATACCACTTTAAATTGGAATGATGATAAAAACTCCTTTTAAATTAGGTGTAGAAGTAGATGCAGATTATGAGTATTTTGAAGATCTTCATTATAAAAATACTGTGGATATGCCAATGATGATGGGTTTTGGGGCATCTTATAGAATTGGTGATAATCTTACTATATCTACCGATTATGAAATCCGAGCATATGGCAAAAGCAAGATCAATTATGAGTTAGGTGGAACAGCTGATTTAAGTGAGAGTGAGGAAAACCTTAACCAAATTAGAGTTGGAGCAGAGTATTTGGTTGTTTCCGATTTCGCAGTTATTCCATTTAGATTCGGTTATAAGACAATTCCAACACTTCAAGCAAATGGAGAAGGCCCATCAGGATATGGGGAATATACAGATCAGGTAATTGGTAGTGGATTCGCATTTGGTACAGGTTTGATATTTGAAAGAGTTGCTATTGATGCTACAGGTGAATTGACTACAGTTAAAGAAGAATGGGATAATTGGCCTGATTTTAATGAGAGTGAAAGTGGAACCAATACAAAGTTCAAAGCTACACTTTCGTGCGTATTCTATTTCTAAATAATTATAAACCCTCATATTTATCAAATTTATGAGGGTTACTTTATTTGAGAGGATTATATGAGATTAAAACTAATAATACCAATTCTAATTATTACTACTTGTGCTTTTGCTCAATTGGATTTTAATTTAGGGCCAGATTGGAACTTCACAGGAGTCGGGGCACGTGCAGCTGGTATGGGTGGCGCTTTTATTGGTGTTGCAGATGATGCAACTGCTATTTCTTGGAATCCTGCCGGTTTAACCCAACTAGATAAACCAGAAGCATCAATTGTTGGTAGGGGTCTTGCTGAAGTATATGAAGTAGATTATAATTCTTGGTCAGAGACTTATGAAGATGAACATGGTATCCTGAATTTTTTGAGTGGAGTCTATCCATTTGAATTTTCCGGTATGAAATTTGTTACCGCTTTAGCTGTGCAGAGGCAACTCGATCTATATTCTTATTTTTATGAAGAAGAGTATTATGAAGATACCTGGGGATATTATAATGATATCAATGAAGCATACACAGAAGGTGGCACTAGCACAATTACAATTGGTCTCGCAAATAGATTAGCATCAATATTCTCTCTGGGAGTTTCTGCAAATTTATGGGTTGGTGAGGCTTTTTTAGAATCAACAGATATTATAGATAAAGATTCACTGGATTATTATTACAATTGGGATTACTATGATAAATCTGATTGGACATTTTCCGGTGTAAATTTTGTATTTGGTGCGATGCTAGATCTAAATTACAAGAATAATCCAATCCCATTAAGAATTGGAATCGTTGCAAAAACTCCTTTTGAGCTTTCCGTAGATGAAGAATTTACATTGGAAGAGTATTCAGATGATAATGGAGTTATTTATGATCCAGAACCTGTTGAATCCAGTAGTTCCTATACTCTGGGGATGCCTTTGATGTTCGGTATTGGAGCTTCTTACCGTTTTGGTGATAACTTAACAATATCAGTGGATGTGGAAACTAGAAAATTCAGTGAGACAACACTTAAAGAAGATTATGAAGATCTTACTGGCAATGACGAGGAGATGGAAAATCTTGATCTGAACCAATTTAGATTTGGAGCAGAATATCTCTTTACCGAGCTCTGGGATTTTGCTATTATTCCTCTTAGACTTGGTGGACGTTCGCTTCCAACTTTATTTACAGATATTAACGAAGAACAAGTAGAAGGTGCAGCATTTTCAATTGGTACAGGCTTAATTACAGATCAGTATTCAATGGATCTCTCTGTAGATACTTCTACTTTTGAGATAGACAGAATGTTAAACGATACAGATGGTTTTATTTACAAGAAAACTGTGAGTACAGTTACACTTTCCTGTATCTATTATTTCTAAATTCGGAGGACTGGATGAAAAGATTTTTCCAATTACTATTACTAATATGTTTATTTTCTCAAATTAATTTTCTTCATGCAAAAAAAGCACCTGACTGGGTAACAAGTAGACCTATTAATAAGGAATTCTACATTGGTATCGGGCATGCTTCCAAAATAAAAGGCAGTAACGATCATATTGAAAAAGCAACAAGTGAAGCTCTTAAAAATTTGGCTTCCGAGATCACGGTAAATATTTCTGGAGAAGTTGTTAGCAGTATGATCGAGAAATCCGGAATGCTGGAAGAGGAATTGAAATCTAAGATCCGATCTACTACCGAAGCAGAACTGGAAGGTTATGAACTTGTTGAGCAATGGCAGGATAAAAAAGAGTATTGGATCTACTATCGTCTATCTAAAGTTAAGTACCAATTAGCTAGAAAAGAAAAGATAGAAAAAGCCGTAAGTTTGGCTTTAGATCAATTCTCAAAAGCTAAAATGTATGAGCAAAATAAAGAATATGATAAAGCTCTTTTACTGTTTTTGCAATCACTTAAACCTATAGAAAAATACATTGGAGAAACGCTAAAAGCAAATTATAATGGGCAATCAGTTTATTTGAATAACGAAATATATCTTTCAATACAGAATTTACTTTCAAATATAGAGCTTAAACCGGTAAAGAATAATATTGAAGCAAAGAGAAATAAATCTGTAAAACAGCCGATCAAAATAGAAGCTTCATATTTTGATACAGAACAGCTTCCAATTCCTAACTTACCGATAATTCTTAGTTTTAAGCGTGGGGAAGGTGACCTAATAAAAAATGTGAAAACGAATATGAGCGGGATTGCATCTTCTAAGATAAGTAAAATTACTTCTTC
>JABIME010000069.1 GCA_018654125.1 Candidatus Cloacimonadota bacterium | reverse complement strand
TTAATAAATTTAGTTATCTTTTCTGGATGACCATAAACAAATCTATTTTTTCCGAAGAAATAATAGTTATCTTCATTAATGCTGAATTCATCCAAAAACTTTGCATCACCATATATTGGAACTCCTCGATGCATAAGAAGTGCAATATCTTCCATATAAGCTTTAAGTATGTTCCTAAAGGGATCTTCGTCATGTTTTTTGATTAGAAGCAGGTTAGATGTATTCTCTTCAATTGTTCCATATTCATCTGTGAGTTTGAGGGCATAAACTGCATTAGTTGAGATCATTTCATAAATTTGTTTCATGGGAATATGTGGGAATTTATGATGAGCAAAACGGATCTCTTCTAACAGATTTATTCCTCCAGACATTGTAGAGTCGGTTCCTAAAACAACATTAACACCATACTCGAAACAAGCATCAACATCCAGAGTTTCACCAACCAGGTAATAGTTTGAGTCCGGACACCAACAGATGGTTGTCCCAGCTTTAGCACACTCCTTTATCTGATCTTTTGAAAGAGCGATTCCATGTATGAGGAGTGTATTCGGTTGAAGTAGATTAAGCTCCTTCAATTTAGGGAAACACATTTCTGAGAGCTTATCAATTCCCTCACCAAGATGTGTTATGAATGGGATTTTGCCATCTGTTTTGGCGAATTCCTCTTCAGCACTTCCACCACCCCACCAATTTCCCATCGAAAGGGAATGATGCTGAGTAAAATTTTCAAGAACATTTATCGGATTATTTTTATAATAAGATTGCTTCTGGTTTGGAATGTGATCTTGTACAACAGCACATCCGGAAAATAAATTTTTGTAAATTCCCAATTGAACGATCTGATTAGCCTCTGTTTGTGTAAGATCAAAAGAACCATCGTTTATCCAGACTTTGTTTCTTTCTAAGAATGAATCGGTTTTCTTTATATCTTCAACCCAAATATTCACATTTGGATACGTTTTACCGAATCCAGCTTTTGGATACCAATTACTTATAAGGTGATCATGGCTGTTTATAAATGGCGGATAGGCAATTAAATTTGTACAATCAATTTGTGATGTTTTATTCTTAAGAAGTTTGCTATTGATCCTTATATTTGCATTGTTCAGAATTTTATCTGGATTGCAAACACAAGAATCAACTTTGATATTCATATTATTTCATTTTTTTTGTAATTTGTGGAATGATCTCAAAAAGATCTCCAACCAATCCAAGATCAGCAACTTTAAAAATTGGAGCATCGGGATCTTTATTTATTGCGATAATGTAATCCGATGACTGCATTCCAGCAAGATGCTGAATTGCACCGGAAATTCCAACAGCTATATAAATCTTTGGTTTTATAGTTTTTCCGGTTTGTCCTACTTGATGTGGGTATGAGATCCAATCAGCATCAACAGAAGCTCTTGAAGCACCAATTGCGCCATCAATAGTTTTTGCAAGATCTTCAATAATTGCAAAATTCTCTTTGCTTTTTAATCCTCTACCACCTGCAACAACCAGGTCTGCTTCAGTTAAATTTACCATTTGAGATTCATCTTTTACAAATTCCAAGAACTTTGTGTCATCCTTTAATTCAGAAAAATCAATGTTCTCAACTATTATTTCTCCTTTTCTAGAATCATCTCTGTCCAATGGATCCATAACTTTATGACGGACAGTTGCCATTTGCGGAAGATGGTTTGGGGTTACGATAGTTGCCAAAATATTTCCACCGAAGGCAGGGCGTGTTTGCATTAAATTATTTGTTTCTCCATCAATCTCTAAACCTGTGCAATCTGCTGTTAAGCCTGTATGTAACTCCACTGCAACTCTTGGTATGAAAGAACGTCCAATAACAGAAGCACCAGAAAGTATGATCTCCGGTTTATATTTTTTGGCAAGTTCAGTGAGTGCTTTAGAATATGGAAGATCTAGAAAATCTTTCAATCTTAGATCATCTACTAAAATAACTTTATCAGCACCGTAAGCAATGAGTTCTTTAGAAAGTTCTTCAACTTGGTTACCCAAAAGAACAGCTACCAAATTGCATTCACGTTGTTCAGCAAGCTCGCTTCCCTTTCCTAATAACTCAAAAACTACCGGAGCGATCTCATTGTTTTTCTGTTCAGCAAAAACCCAAATATCTTTATACAAGCTTCTATCAATAGCTTCTTGCCCAAATTTTCTTATTATTATTGCATCAAATGGGCAAGCACTTACGCACGCTCCACACAGAGTACATTTATCTAAATCTATCTCAGCAATTTTATCATTTATTACTATTGCATCGAACACACAAGCTTTTAAACAAAGCTCACAACCCACACATTTTTCACGGATTACTTCTATCATTAAAATACCCTTTATGTTTTTTAGATAAAATAAAGATAAAAATTTCACTTATGGCGTCAAGTTTAAATTTAATACTGTCTTGCATATGTAGGAATTGATTGACACTAGAGCAGTACAGCAGGTTTTTGAACTGTATAGAAGTTAAAATTTGAGGATGGAACTAAAGGTGTCAGCTAAACAGGAACTGATAAGAAATTTTTGTATTATTG
Organism: Candidatus Cloacimonadota bacterium; assembly: GCA_018654125.1. Next base: position 2,713 of record JABIME010000069.1, on the reverse strand, counting down.
CTCATATAGATCATGGTAAATCTACTCTTGCAGATAGAATGCTAGAGGTAACAAATGTTGTTGATATGGGATCACACGATGCTCTTGTATTAGATGATATGGAATTGGAAAAAGAACGTGGGATAACAATTAAATCTCATGCGATCCGTATGGAATATAAAAAAAATGGGAAAACATATATCCTGAATCTAATTGATACTCCCGGACATGTAGATTTTTCCTACGAAGTTTCACGAAGTCTTGCTTCTTGTGATGGAGCACTTTTAATTGTTGATGCATCTCAAGGTATAGAAGCTCAAACAATGAGCAATATGTATCTAGCAATGGAAAATGATTTAGAGATAATTCCAGTCATTAATAAAATTGATCTTCCAAAAGCTGATGTGGAAGGCACAGAACACGATATTGTAGAAAATATTGGAGTTTTGCAGGAACATATTTATAAGATAAGTGCAAAAACCGGAATAGGTGTTGAAGAACTGATTGATGGTTTAATTAAAGATATTCCACCTCCAACTGGTTATGAAAATAAACCAACTAAAGCCTTGATATTTGACTCTTATTTCGATAAATATCGAGGCGTTGTGATTTTGGTTCGAATTTTCGATGGTAAACTGAATAGAGGTGATACAATAAAATTACTTTCTAATAATAAAGAATATGCCATTGAAGAAATTGGTTACTTGGGATTGAAGCAAATTCCAACAAAAGGGCTTAAGACAGGCGAAGTAGGATATATTATTGCCAATATAAAGAATATTTCTGATGCAAGGGTTGGCGATACATTAACAACAGCTGAAGATGTTTGTAAAGAGGCATTGCCAGGATTTGAAGAGCCTAAACCGATGGTTTACAGTGGTGTGTTTCCACTTGAGAAAGATGATCATGAAAATCTTAGAGATGCACTCGGGAAACTGAGTTTGAATGATGCATCGCTTACATATGAGCCGGAAAGTTCACTTGCTCTAGGTTTTGGATTTCGATGTGGATTTTTGGGAATGCTGCATCTGGAAATAGTTAAGGAAAGATTGTCTCGTGAATATAATGTTTTAATAATAACTACTACACCGAGTGTGAAATTTTTAATAAATTTAGAGAATGGGACTCAAAAAACGATCTATAATCCAGTTGAAATGCCGGATCCCGCTGGAATCGCAAATATTGAAGAACCAATAATGGATATTGAAGTAATTGTGCCAAGTGAGTTTGTTGGGAATATTATGAACTTAGTTCAGGAACGACGCGGTATTCAGAAAGATATGCAGTATATTGATGAAAAAAGATTGTCGATACATTACGAAATGCCACTAATCGAGATCATTTTTGATTTTTATGACAGGCTTAAATCTCTTAGTCGTGGCTATGCATCTTTAGATTATTCATTTAAAGAATTCAGAGTTGCAGATGTTGTGAAAGTAGATATGAAAATCAATAGTGAGCGGGTTGATGCAATGTCGTTTATCTGTCATGCCGATAAGGCTTATAACTGGGGAAAAAGCATAACAGAAAAACTTAAAGAAGTTATTCCTAAACAGCAATTTAAAGTTGCTTTGCAGGCAAGTATCGGCGCAAAAATAATTGCCCGAAGCACTATCAATGCATTACGTAAGAATGTTACTGCCAAATGTTATGGCGGTGATATTACAAGAAAGAAAAAATTACTTGAGAAGCAGAAGGAAGGAAAGAAACGTATGAAAGAGATCGGTTCTGTACAGGTTCCGCAAGAAGCATTTCTCGAAGTTCTAAAAGCAGATCGGAGTTAAAGCTATTACAGCTCTCGGATAAACACGGAAAGTAGAATAAAAGGAGAAAAATTATATGAAAATTAAAACAATATTGATTTTATTTATATTACTTATATTTATAATAATTCTTTTTCAAAATTTAGAAGTTGTTCCAATCCAGTTACTGTTCTGGAAATTTGAAGTTGTACCACTTGTAATATTATTTCCAATAACCCTACTTCTTGGTATTCTAATTGGGTTTCTATCTAGTACAAGAAAAAACAAAAAGCAATTACCCAATGATGTTAACAAGGAAAAGTAATACCTACAATTCTCCCTCGATTGCCTCTATGATCTTTTTACTTTCTGGTTTTTCTCTGGAACCAAATCTATTTATGATTTTCCCTTCTTTTGAAATTAAAAATTTATTAAAATTCCAACTTATCTTCCCACCGAATTCGGGATTTGTATCTTTGGATGTAAGAAAATTATATAGTGGATGTATATCTTTACCTTTAACAGATATTTTGCTGAACATTGGGAAAGTAACGCCATAATTAATACTACAGAATTCTGCTATCTCCTCATTATTGCCAGGCTCCTGTTTAAGAAAATTGTTGGCAGGAAATCCTAAAATCACAAAACCACTATCTTTGTATGTTTTATACAATTTCTCCAAACCTTCATATTGATATGTAAAACCACATTTACTTGCTGTGTTAACTATTAATATTACTTTTCCTGCGCATTCACTTAGTTTAAGTGTATTACCTTGTATATTTATCATTTCAAAATTATAAATGCTATTCATGCTCTGCTCCTCTGCCTGAAAGGTTGCTATTACAATCAATAGACTAATTATCATTATTGTTTTATTCATTTTACTTCTGCCCATATTTATTCAAATAAAAATCACGCATAAAATCAATATCATTTTGAGAGAGTTCAACAGCTCCTCCCAAAGAATTAGCACATACTACAGCTTGAGC
>JABIME010000068.1 GCA_018654125.1 Candidatus Cloacimonadota bacterium | reverse complement strand
CATAAAAGTTATCCACACACGATTACTTCAACTTAATATTTTATAGGCAATTAACACTTTTTTGTGGATAACTTGAATTTTCTTAAATTATTTGACAAAGAAATCCTCTTTAAAGCTATTGGAAATGCTTAATAATATAGTTAGATAGAGGATTAGATGAAATTTGAAAATGAAATGAAGATAATTAAAAAAGGTGTTGAGGAAATTATCTCTAAGAATGAGTTGATAAAAAAATTAACACAATCTAAAGAATCGGGTAAACCTCTTCGCATAAAATATGGAATAGACCCAACAGGTTACGATGTGCATATCGGGCATCTTGTTCCCATTAGGAAAATGCGTGAATTCCAAGATATGGGGCATACAGGCGTGATAATTATTGGAGATTTTACAGCACAGATCGGTGATCCGACCGGCAAGGACGAATCACGTCCTCCGCTCACAAAAGACAAAATTTTAAAGAATGCAGAAAAATATATGGAGCAGTTATACACAGTCCTCGATAGAGATAAAACAGAAGTTCGAATGCAGACGGAATGGTTTGGTGATATGACGATGTCGAATGTTCTAAAGCTGATGGGAAAATTTACACTGGCTCAGTTCATGGCACACGATACATTCCGCAAACGTTATGAAAATGGACAAACTTTAGGCTTACATGAGATTATGTACCCGATTTTACAAAGTTATGATTCTGTTGCAATAGAAGCAGATGTAGAACTGGGTGCAACAGAACAGAAATTTAATATATTGGCTGGACGTGACATGCAGAAATATTTTGGACAGCCCCAGCAAATTGCTATTCTTTCTCCAATTTTAATGGGAACCGATGGCAAAGAAAAAATGAGCAAATCACTTAATAATTATATTGCTGTATTCGATACACCAAAAGAGAAATATGGGAAGACGATGTCTATACCGGATGAATTGATAATTAATTATTTTAATTATGCCACAAAAGTTTCTCCGGATGAGATTGAGAAAATTGAAAAGCAGCTTAAAAATGATGAGATAAATCCAAAAATAATAAAGCAGCGTTTAGCAAGAGAGATTGTATCACTTTATCATGGTGAAGATGTTGCTATATCGGCAGAAGATGAATTTAATCTAATTTTTAAAAAAAAAGATATTCCTGATGATATCCCTGAATTTAATATTTCTGGAGCAACTAAAATAATTGATATTCTTACTCAAAGTAAAACCTGTGCATCTGGCGGAGAAGCCAGAAGAATGATAAAGCAAAATGCTGTAAGTATTGATAGCAAGAAGATCACAGATATCTTCCAAGAAATTACAGAAGAATGCGTTATTAAGGTTGGAAAACGTAGATTTGTAAAAGTTATTCAATCATCCTGATTCAAAAAAATCGTGAATGAATTGATCTTTGCAATGAAAAAATAAAAGAGGAAATAAATGGATACAATATATAGATTAATTATACAAATTCCAATTCTACTTATTACACTAACTATACACGAATTTAGCCATGGTTATGTAGCATACCTCTTAGGTGATGATACTGCAAAACGTGCAGGAAGATTAACCTTGAATCCAATTTCACATATAGATCCGTTCGGACTTCTCATGTTGTTCATTGCTCATATTGGTTGGGCAAAACCGGTTCCTGTGAATCCTTACAATTTTGTTAATCAAAAAAGAGATATGGCAATAACCGCAGCTGCCGGACCTGTATCTAACTTTGTAATGGCAATAATTCTTTCGGTTGTGTTTAATCTTTTAAAAAGTGCGAACCCAAATATCCTCTATTCAGGTTCTCTGTTTTCACAATTCTTTACAAGTATGCTTGTATACGCAATTCTTATAAATTTGGCTTTGGGTATTTTCAATCTGATTCCGATTCCACCAATGGATGGATCTAAAATTTTGGGTGGATTTTTATCTGATGAAGCGTATTATAAATATACAGCACAAGAAAGAAAAGGTGCTCAATTATTAATGATAATTTTTGCTATTTCATTTGTTTTCAAGCTTAATCTTATTGGTGCAATAATTATGCCACCGTTATATTTCTTCTTAAAGCTCTTAACCGGAATAACTTTATAAAAATAATAAAATAGAGAAGCTATCGTTTCCCAATAAAATTGGGAAGCCGACACTTAGGAGATTAATTATGAATTTACAAGAAGTAAAACAAATTATTGATGAAAATCAGATACGAACATTAGATCTGAAATATTCTGATCTTGTAGGAAACTGGTATCATATTTCATGTCCATCCAGAAAACTTGAATATGTAATGGAGAATGGAATTCCGTTCGATGGTTCAAGTATTCCGGGAATGAAATCTGTAGAAGCGGGAGATATGATCCTTCTGCCAGATATCGAAACAGCAATTGTAGATCCCTTTACGCACCACCCAACACTTAGAATGTTATCTTATATTTGTGATGCAGATACAAGAATTGGTGTGAGAAAAGACCCAAGAAGTCTAGCAAAAAGAGCTCAAAAATTTTTGGAAAGTACAGGTGTTGCAGATGAATCATACTGGATCCCTGAATTTGAATTTTACCTCTTCAATGAAGCGATAATTAATAATGGAAAGTCTTCTGCTGGTTTTAAATTTACTTCATCTGAAAATAAAAATGATCTTCCAGGCGGTTATAAAGATGTTGATGGAACAGCTGTAGCAAACAGAAAGGGATATCACATTGATGTTCCATTCGATAAATATGCAGATGTTCGTGAAGAGATGGTTCAGCTTATAGAAGATATCGGCTGTCCTATAAGATACCATCATCACGAGGTTGGATTATCTTCTCAGCAAGAGATTGAAACTGAGCTTGTAGAATTTGGTTTGATCACAGATAAGATGATGTACATAAAAGATATTATTCATAATTGTGCATTAGAGAATGAGCTTACAGCAACCTTTATGCCAAAACCAATTTATCAAGAAGCTGGAAGCGGAATGCACTTTCATATCCAATTAAAGAAAGAGGGTGAAAATATTTTCTATAAGAAAGGGAATTATGCCGATTTAAGCGATGAAGCTCTCTATTTTATTGGCGGAATATTAAAGCACGGACGTTCCTTAACTGCTTTTACAAACCCAAGCACCAACTCATTTAAACGCTTACTGCCAGGGTTCGAAGCACCTGTACAACTTTTCTTCGGGCTTGCAAACCGCAGTGCAGCAATTCGAATTCCTAAATATGCAACAAGTAAAGAAATGAAGCGAATTGAGTTCCGAACAGGTGATGGAACTTGCAACTATTATTTGGCAATGAGTGCGTTATTGATGGCAGGATTAGACGGGATCAAGAATAAAATAATGCCAACACCGGAAAACGGATATGGTCCATTTGATGATAATGTATTTAAATGGAGTGAAGAACAGCAGGCTAAATTACACTCAATTCCAACCAGTTTGGAAGAGGCACTAGAATCACTG
>JABIME010000067.1 GCA_018654125.1 Candidatus Cloacimonadota bacterium | reverse complement strand
TACTTACTTTAGCTGAGATAAAACAAAACAATGGAAACTATATTGAAACATATAATATTTTACAAAGTTGTTTAGAGCTTTCCACTAAAAGAAAGTTAACAGAAAGTAGAATTGAAACGCTTATTCAATTTTCAATATTTTACAGTTCTCTTAGTGAGTTTGAGAAAGCAAATAGTTTACTTGAGAAAGCATTAGAACTTAATAGTAATGCAAACAATACAACAAATGCACATATAAATTTCTATTCAGGACTTAACCATCTCGGGCTGGATAACAATTATGATGCACTTTCAAGTTTGAAAAAAGCTTCTTATATATATAAATCAATAAACGATTCTGTGCAATATGTAAGAGCTTTAATAAATACTGGCAAAGCATATATGGATATTGATGATTATGAGACTGCTATGAAAATAGATTATGAAGCATTAGCAATCTCGCAAAAAATTGGTGATGTTTGGGCTGCCTCACTTGCATATACAAATATTGCATGGAACTATTTCAAATTAGATGATTTTGAGAAATCTTTAGAGTACAATTTAAAATCTCTTGAATTAAGAAATCTATCTAAAAATAAACATGCTACCATTAGTTCCCTCATTAATATCGGAGTTTTATTCAAGAATTATAATAAAACAGAAGAAGCACTTAACTACCTTAACAAAGCAAGAATACTTTCTGAAGAGAGTAAGTATTTCAGTGCAAAAATGAATAGAAAAAGATGTTATTATAATCTGTATGAAGTTTACAAAAGTAGAGGTGATTTCAAAAATTCTCTACAATATTTTAAATCTTACAATACATTGTCAGACTCAATTAATGGAACAATAAGAAATGATGAGCTTAAAGAATTACAAGCAAAACAACACATAAAAACCTTTATAAATGAACAGCAAATAAAAGAAGAAATACAAAGACAAAAGAACATATTTATGTTATTTATTAGTCTTATTGTATTTCTAATTGTTTCATATATTGCTTATGACAAATTTAAAAAAAGAAATCTACAAAACCAGCAATTGAAAAAAGAAATATATGAAAGAATCAAAACTCAAGATTCGTTAGATTCCAAAAACAAAAGACTTGAATTAATGAACAGAATTCTTCGTCATGATCTTGCAAATGGCTTGGCAGTTATTCAAAGTGGACTAAATATTTTCTTTGCTGAAAAGGACGAAAAAATATTAAAAGAGATCTATAAAAGAAATCAAATGTTGAATGAATTAATTTATGACATTAGTGATTTTGAAAGGTTTATGACATCAAATCCGGATCTCAGCATTTTTAAAATAAGTGATCTAATAAAAGAAATCTCTCCTAAATTTAATGTTGAAATCAATATAAAAAACAGCTGCAATTTTTCTGCTATTAAAACTATAGCAACAGTTTTTAATAATATAATAGAGAATGCAATATCTCATGGCAAAGCAACAAAAATTGAAATAAGTTGTGAAACCAGAAATAATTATTGTGATATTCGAATTGCAAATAATGGTAAAGATATCCCGCCTAAGATCATATCCCGAATTTTTAACGAAGGATTCAAACATGGTAAATCAGCAAATACAGGCATGGGATTATCTATTGTGAAGAAAGCTATGGAGCAAAGTATGGGCAGCGTTTCTGTAAAAGCCAATAAACCTCAGGGAGCAGTATTTGTTCTCACATTCAGAAAATCAATTTAACATATGAAAACATTTGAAAAAGTAATGCCCTTCGTAAAAAGGAACATATTCAAATTAATATTTGGAATCGTTCTGATTGTTGTGATCGATGCAGGACAACTTTATACAATAAAGATAATGCAGCAGGCAATTGATGCCCTAAATGAAACCGGCTTCACTCAAAAAATGCTACTTAATGCAGCTTTACTGATAATTGGCATCACACTATTCATAACCTTTTTGCGTTATTTCTGGCGTCTTGCATTTATAGGAACAGCCTGGAGCATGGATCGTGATCTGCGCCAAATGTATTACGATCACTTGATGAAGCTTTCTGCAAATTTTTACAATAAAACTAAAACCGGTGACCTGATGGCTTATGCTACAAATGACATGAATGCAATTCGTATGCTGCTTGCTTTTGGATTTGTGATAGGAGCAGATATAATTGTAATTGCTGTAGCATCACTAATTTTTATGATTGATATAAGCTTGAAACTTACTTTATTGGCTATTTTACCTGCACCTTTTCTCAGCATAATTATTATAGTTTTTGGCAAGAAGATCCATAAACGTTTCAGCAAAGTTCAAAAAACATTCGCCTCTATGTCGGGTATTGTTCAAGAGAGTATTTCCGGCATTCGAGTTGTAAAAGCATTTGTTCAGGAAGAGGCGGAACTGGAGAAAATGTCAGTTTCAGCACGTGATTATATGGATGAAAATATTGGCCTGGTAAAGATATTTGCTCTCTTCCATCCCGCTATGTTCCTACTAATAAATGTATGCATGGGAATCGTACTGATATATGGTGGACAAGCTGCAATTCTAAAGGATATTTCAATGGGAGAGTTCGTTGCTTTCTTCCAATATTTGGGAATGCTCGTTTGGCCGATGATCGCAGTAGGCTGGATAGTGAATTTGTTCCAACGAGGAACCGCATCTCTAAAAAGATTAAACTCAATTTTAGGAGTTGATCCGGAAATTGTTGATAAAGATATTAATGAAAACATTGATTCGTTAAAAGGAAAGATCTCTTTTAAGAATTTGGAATTTAGCTACAATGATGACACTCCGAAGATCTTCAAGGGGATTTCATTTGAGATAGAAGCTGGAAAGACTTTAGCAATAGTTGGTAGAACTGGTTGTGGGAAAACAACGGTTATTGATCTTCTTTCGCGAGTTTACAATCCACCGGAAAACTCAATTTATTTTGATGATAATGACATCTATAAAGTACCGCTGGAAACTTTACGATCCAACCTAGTAATGGTTCCGCAGGAGATCTTCTTGTTTTCTGATACTGTGGCAAATAACATAAGTTTAGGTAAAAATAAAGCAACACGAGAAGAGATAGTAGAAGTAACTAAAAAAGCAAAGGTTCACAGCTCAATAATTGAATTTGAAAATGGATTTGATACAGTGATCGGAGAGCGTGGCGTTACACTTTCTGGTGGGCAAAAACAAAGGTTGGCAATTGCCAGAGCACTCCTTACTGACCCCAATATTTTAATTCTGGATGATGCACTTTCGGCTGTGGATACAAAAACTGAAAAAAGCATTCTGGATGATCTGATAAAAATGAGAAAGGACAAAACTACGATCATAATTTCGCATCGTATCTCTTCAATTCAACATGCCGATAAAATAATTGTATTGAACGAAGGAAAAATTGAAGAGGAAGGAAATCATAAGCAGCTTCTAACCTTAAATGGAATTTATGCAGATATTTATGAAAAACAACAAATTGAAGAGAAGTTATCAGAATGAGTAAATTAGAAAAAGGTTTAGCAGAAGATCAGATTCAAGGCAAAATTTATGATAAAGTTTTGTTTTCCAGACTTATAAAATATCTAAAACCATATAAACTTCTGGTTGCAATTTCGTTTGTTTTACTACTGCTCATCACAGGAACGAATTTATTAAGCCCGATAATTACTCAACGTGCTGTAGATAGGGTTATTCTATCTAATAATAATTTAATTGAATTCAATAATTTGTTGGAAGCTGATAAATTTGCTGAAGAATTTTATAGAATTAAATTCAAAAAATATGAATTTGCTGGAAAAGGATTTCTGTTCTTTCCAAACAAAAGGATAAATTTTATTCCTAAACAAAGAATTGAAGACTTAAAAGAATCCGGTAAAATATTACAAAAAATTGCGGTTATTAATAATACTGAAGAAACCCAGAAATTACTTTCAGAAATTGAATTTATAGAAATTTCTGATGAAGAGCTGGTCGTTCTAAACGCTACTTTAAATGAATTGAAAGATAATGATAACCTTAGTAGAGAGCAATTGAAAACTTTGAGAAAAAGAGATTTTGATAAACTCACTTTTTACGGGATTTTGTTTTTTGCAGTTATTTCATTGCAGTTATTTTTCACTTATTTTCAGGTCTACTTTGTAAATATTGCAGCTCAAAAAGCAATGTATGATCTGCGTCGTGACCTGTTTTATAAATTAGAAAGAATGCCACTTTCTTTCTTCGATAAAAATCCGATCGGAAGGCTTGTTACGCGTGTAACAAATGATATTGGTACATTAAATGAAATGCTAGGGAATGGTCTTATTCAATTAATTCAGGAGATGTTTGTGTTGGTTGGAATTATGATTGCAATGCTGCTTTACGATTGGAAACTGGCACTTGTATCTTTTGCAATCCTTCCTCTCACAATTTATTTGTTCACTGTTTTTATTAATCGTAGCCGCAAACTTTATAGAGTTGTACGTAAGAAATTAGCTAATATCAATGCCACACTTTCAGAAGATATTTCTGGATTTAAGATCATTCAACTATTTAATCAATATAATCGTAAAATTGACGAATTCAAAACTATAAATGGTGAGTATTTTGCTGCCTCAATGAAGATGATGAAACTCTTTGCATTCTTCCGTCCTGCAATAAATTCCACACGCAGAATTGCAGTTGCAATTCTTTTATGGTATGGTGGCGGACAGATCATTCAAGATAAAATCACATTGGGTGTATTTATGGTTTTCTTGTGGTTCCTAGATAGATTCTTCGAGCCTATTCATCATCTTAGTGAAAAATTCAATATTATGCAGGCTGCCATGAGTGGATCTGAGCGAATATTCGATCTGATGGATAAAGATATTGAAGATTACAGATTGGAAAAGTCAGTTGGGAATACTGTTGATCTGAAAGGCGAGATCGAGTTTAAGAATGTATGGTTGCGTTATAATGATAATGGTGATGTTCTCAAAGATATTTCCTTCAAAGTAAAGGCTGGAGAAAAAGTTGCCCTCGTTGGTCATACAGGTTCAGGGAAAACATCGATCATCAGTATTTTGTCAGGATTATATCCATTCCAAAAAGGTGAGATCCTTGTTGATGGAAAAGATATAAACGAATACAATCTAAAAGAATTGCGCAGGAATATTGGAATTGTTCAACAGGATGTTTTCCTGTTCTCGGGAACGATCAAAGATAATATAGTACTTAGCGATGAGTCCATTTCTGATGCCGAAATGGAAAAAGTAGCAAAATATGTGAATGTTCATAATTTTATTGATAGTCAACCTGAAAAATATATGGAACCAGTGATGGAACGCGGAGCTACTTTCAGCGTTGGACAACGCCAACTCATCGCCTTTGCTCGGGTTTTGGCATATGACCCCACAATTTTTGTTTTAGACGAAGCGACTGCTAATATTGATACCGAAACAGAAATTCTGATTCAAGATGCTTTGCAGAAATTAATGGAAAACAGGACTTCAATTATTATCGCTCATCGCCTATCCACAATTCAACATGTAGATAGAATAATTGTACTGCATAAAGGTGAGATCGTGGAAGAGGGAAATCACCAAGAATTACTGGCAAAAGAAGGACTTTATTACGATTTATATAGATTGCAGTATCAGTAAAATAATATAAAAGGTGGAATGAAGTGAAAAAATGTTATTTTTTATTTATTGTATTTACTTTAGCAATTGCGATTCAGGCTGATCCAGGTTTTACAACTTGTGTAGAAAACGTACAATCGTTCCCCAATGGAACACTCTTTAATAGAGATTTTGGATTTAACTATGAAAATTTCAATTTACGTGAGCCACTCGATTATGATTCAACAAATGTAAGTTTTGAAGGAAACTGGCCATTTGGATACAGTTATTCAATATCCTCAAATGAGGAATTAGATCTGGTCTTTGTTGGCTCTGGTGGTGGAGTGTTAGTAACAGATGTAAGTGATCCCGAAAATCCTGTGATCATATCTGAAGTTAGAGCAAGGTCATTAGTAGACGGAAGCTATTATGATGCAGCAACTCAGCGTTTGTATCTTGCAGCTTATTTTTCCGGTATAGAAATTTGGGATCTATCAGATCTGTACAATCCAGTTTTCTTAAGTAGATGTCCAACTGAACCATATCCTCGTGGTGGAATTTATGCATCCGGAGATTATGTTTTTGCAGCAACAGTTGGTTACGGTTTAAGAATTATTGATGTTTCTGACCCAACAGATCCTTTTGAAGTTACATCAATTACAACAGGTAACAATGTATGGTATATGAAAGTATCAGGTGATTATGCCTATCTTGTGGATAGCTCTAGCGGTTTAAGTGTTGTAGATATTTCAGATCCGTTAAATCCATCGATCGAAGCAACATATCCAAATGCTACGGGTGATATTTATATCAGTGGGAATTATGCATATTTCGCAAAATATGGATTTGGCTTAAAGATCTATGATATTACCGATCCGCTCAATGCTTTTGAAGTGGGAGATTGTGCTGTAACCGGTTATCCATATAGAGTTGCTGTTTATGAAGATCATGCTTTTGTTTCGGGAAATGAATGTGGTCTGGTTGCTATCAATATTGCTGATCCTGCAAATCCGTATTTAGTTAGCAGTAATGCATCAAATTATAAAAATATCGCAGCTGTGGAAGGTAATATATACATTACAAGTGACTCCGATGGTTTTATCTCTTTTGATATAACAAATCCAGCCTCAATGCAGATTGTTGGTGGTTATGGAATGCCTGGTTACACAACAGATATGGCGGTTTCTGGAGACTATGTATATTTAGGAAGTAATGGATTCAGAGTGCTCGATGTATCAGATTATTCCGATCCAATTGAAGTTGGATATGCAGAGGTAGATGGAGGATGTGTGGCTGTTGCAAATACGCATGTCATATATTCTCCCAAAAGTATGGGTGCTCCAAATAGAGTAAATATTATGAATGTGGATGATCCGACAAATCCTTATAGAGAAGGTTTCTACACATCCCCAGCAATGACTTATGATCTGGCTGCGAAAAATGATTTAGCTTTTGTTGCTTGTTGGTGGGATGGAATGCGTATAATTGATTTTTCAAATCCAAGCTCACCCTATCTTTCTGCTCATGTTTTAGGGTGGACAAATGGCGCAATTCCTGGCGTAGATTATTGTTATGTACAGGCTTTGGATGTTCAGGGTGATTATGCCTATGTTATAGACTATGGACCCTTCCAAGATGATGATACATTTGGTCTTTATATCATTAATATTTCTGATCCGTCAAATTCGCATGTAGTAACCAGATACACAAATTTTGTTAGTCGTGGCTGGGATATTGATGTAGAAGGAGATTATGCATATATTGCTGATTCTTATGGTGGTATGGAAGTTATTGATATTTCCGATCCGTATGCACCAACAACAATTTCATACTGCTATTTAGGTGACTCTGCTCAGGGAATTCATGTGGATGGTGATTATGCGTATATTGCAAATTATATCTTGGGTGGAGTTCAAGTAATAGCTCTTTGGGATCCAACTGCTCCTTTAAATGTTGGTTATTACAAAAGAAGCGGTTGTTTTGCATTAAATGTAGATGCAGAAGAAAATTATGTTTATATCGCCGATGGTCTTTCTGGAATGCAAATATATAATAATTTACTTGTTCAGGTAAGTTCAGAGGAAGAAATAGTTGATTTACCTGAAATGAAATCCTGGAACTATCCCAATCCATTTAATCCAAGTACAACAATATCGTTTTCTGTATCACAAACTTCCTCGTTTGTGACTCTTGGAATCTATAATCTAAAAGGACAGAAAGTGAAGAACCTTGTAAATGATCAACTTCCTGCCGGGCAGCATTCAGTAGTTTGGAATGGAAAGGATGATAATAAAAAATCGGTTTCTTCTGGGATTTATTTCTACAAATTAATAACGGAAGATAATACTGAAACAAAGAAAATGCTATTACTGAAATAATTTACATTTAAAATAAATATAATCCCAATTCCAATAATCGGAGTTGGGATTTTTTTCACGATTACTTTTTAATAATCACAAAGATTTTTCGGATTTATAATAATCAATTATTTAGAATCTCATCTTGCATTACTTTCCAATGTTCATCTGCCATAGTATTAAAATCAAACAATGATACTCCATCAGCATCACCATCTACAGTAAATTTTATTGCTTGTGTTAGTTTACTTGGTTCAATAGATGGAACGTACAAACCGCTGTGCAACTTTGTAGATTGCAGAAGTTGTTTACCTTTTTGAACTTCATTATTAATCCAGCTAAGATCTTCATTATAACAAGAATGATACAGCATTGGATATACAGCTTCAAGTTGCCATTTATGCCACTCTTGCCGTACATTTTTCTGCATGATAGTAGGGAAAACTGCTGCTGTTGCAATTTTTTTGTGAGAATGAATTATTTCTGCAAGTGTATTAACGATGTTTGTAATGCTGTCATAACGAAATTGTAGCCATGTTGGATCTTCCGATGGATTAACAAGCTCAACTGGATCGATTCCAGCTTTTTGCTTAAAAGCAGATCTGCAATGTGCACAGTAACAATAATCAAATTGTGGTTCTTCCTTAGTTTGAATTAAATTGTAGTTTGGTTGTAAACCGATCGGTAAGATGACATCACAATAACGGATATAGTCCAAATGAATTCCAGCTAATTCTGAAATCGTACAGAGTTTTTCTATACGCTTTTTTAAGTATTCTTGCACTTTGGGATTGGTAGGACAGAGCCATTTATAATATCCAACATATTGTGGATTCTCATGCGATCGTTGTCCCAAACCATTTACTGTGAACCAGTCAGGATGATTCTTAACTATATTTTCATCATTACAAATCATTGTAAAGATCCAATTGTGAATTTGAAGATTAAAATCAGTAGCATATTTTAAAGCATTTTCCAGATCTTCTGGTTTACCACTTAAGAAGATATTAGAGATTCCAGCTTTTTGCAGTTTAGTAAAGTCACGTTTCCAATCATCTTCTTTTCGGTCTTTACTATTCATCCAAATCGAGTACTGCATTTCTCAAACTATCCTAAAAGTTCTAATTTCAAAAGGTTTGAACAGTAATTTGATCTCATTTGCATTTTCACAAATTTGGTTAAGAGCATTTTCCAGCATATCTGTTTCGAACAACTGTTCCCATTCTTCTACAGTTTGGAAAGTGATTTCAGTATTTATTCCAGCAGTTTCATACATACGAATAATTATTCCATTTCCATCTTCTGCTTTCTTTATCACTTCCAGCTTCACATTTTTTCCTAGTATATTATAGAATGATCTTTGTCTGTTCTCAGGTAGTCCTGAAACTGGGAATTGCATTAATGGACTGTTCAAATTATGTGCTAATTGTAATGTGTCAGATTCGATTAATGAGCCTTGATGAGGATAGTAACAAAACGTGAATTTATGTGAATGCTGATCCGCTTGTTTGTCTGTGTCTTTGGGGCTTCGCAGTAAATTTAAACTCATCACATTTTCTTTAACATAATGTCCATATTTGCAGTCATTCAAAATAGCAAAACCATAATCAGGTTGAGATAGATCAGCGAACCTTTGTGCAGCTACTTCAAATTTTGCAGCGTCCCAACTTGTATTAGAGTGAGTTGCTCTTTGCAGTGTTCCATACTGAATTTCGTAGGAAGCTTTGCTAGCATATATATCTGGTTGAGCAGATACGCGCAACATTTTATGCTCTTCTTTCCAATCAACAACATTTTCAAATTTAATCAATTTTGAGTTTTCTGATATTGTAATTTTCTGCTCGATAGTTGAGTTCCCAATTTTAAATTTCTGAGCTAGTGTTGCAGAAATATCTGACTGATGAATTATTTTTGAAGAGATCAATTTTGCTTTTTGAGGAGTTGTCTCACGATAGAAATGATTCACATCCCACGCTCCCCAGTTATTCGGTTCATCTTCCCACAATAAAAATTCATTCGCTTTTCCAGCAAGAACTTCACGTTTTTCCAATTTATCATATATAGAACTAATTGTTCCATCATCTGTAAGATCAACCTTTATGAATTTATTCTCTAACAATTTTTTGGAAGCTTTCAGCAAAATTTCTTTATGCGGGTAATTCATTTCAACACCTTCGATGTAAATACAATTATATCCGCAAGGAGGTAGCTCGATCTGGTAATCTATCACACCATTTTTTGCTTGCATTATTTGACTGGATGTTCCATCTCCAACCCAATATTGACCATCATCTGCAGCTAACCGGATAACCTCTTTTCTCTTCCAAGGTTGGGAGTTATAAACAACAAATTTATCTGCATTCTTTGTGCTGTTTCCATGAAGTTTGATTAGTAACTTTTTCTCCAGTTTATCAAGCTTATCCAGATTTTTCTTACTCATGCTATTGGCATCTTTATAAACCCAATTAATAGAAGAGCCGGGTAGAATATCGTGAAATTGATTCAAAAGAGTGTTTTGCCAAATTTCATCTAATTCAGATTGTTTGAAGTCATCAACAAGCGATCCTAGAAATTCAATATTATGCAATTTCTGTTCGAGTCGGCGATTGTGTTTTTTCATTAAAGCTTGAGTTGTATATGTTCCACGATGCAGCTCTAAATACAGTTCTCCACTCCAAAGCGGAAGCTTATCTTTGGGGAGATTATCAATTTTCTTAAAGAAATCATCCGCAAATGAGAATTTGAATTTTGGAACACCTTCCAGGTTTTGTTGACGCAATCCCATCTCAATATGATGAGCTGAAGGGCCTCCTCCACCATCTCCAATTCCATAAAGATTTAAGAATTCATCTGAAACATCAGACTGAGCATATCTTTTTTCGCTGCTTATCATCTGGGAAGGAAGATTTGCTAGATTGTAATCATTTGTAGGCAGGAAATGTGTAAGGATACGTGTACCATCGATGCCTTCCCAATTGAAAGTATGATGAGGAAAATTATTGGTTTCATTCCAACTTATCTTTTGGGTCATGAAGTAATCGACACCACACTTTCTTAGAATCTGTGGTAGAGCAGCACTATAGCCGAATACATCAGGTAGCCAAAGATCTTTTACTTCAATTCCAAATTCTTCCTGATAAAATCTTTTACCGTAAATGCACTGACGTACTAAAGATTCTCCGGAAGTTAGGTTCATGTCCGGTTCTACCCACATTGCACCTTGAACTTCCCATTTTTTATCTGCAATAGCTTTTTTCACTTCTTCATACAATTGAGAATAATCACTTTTGATCCACTGGTAGAGCTGTGGTTGGGATGCTCCAAATTTATATTCAGGATATTTTTCTATCAATTTTAGAGCTGTAGCAAAAGTTCTTCCACCCTTTCGTTTAGTTTCCCGCACGGGCCACAACCATGCCAGATCAAGATGCGCATGACCAATAGAATAAGCAGTTGTTGCACTGGAATTTGCAGGTTTAGAAAGTATCTCTGCTGTTATT
>JABIME010000066.1 GCA_018654125.1 Candidatus Cloacimonadota bacterium | reverse complement strand
CTAATTATTCCACTTCTTAAGGCCAGATCACCAATTAGCTTCTTATCTTTTACGACTATAAACCGCCAGCATTGCCTGTTTTGAAAAGATGGAGACAGCCTAGCTGCCTCCATCATATTATTTAGAATTTCTTGTGATATCTCTTTATCTTGAAAACTTCTTACGCTCTTGCGCGTAAATATAACTTCTTCAAAATCCACTAAAATGAAACTCCAATTCCTGCATTGAATACAGAATATTTACTAATTGTGTAATCTGCATAAAGTTTAAGTAATAACACGCTAAATCTAACACCGGCAGTTGCTCTCATCTCGTTTTCACCATCAACATCAAACTTGATCTCTTTGTCTATAGATTCAAGTTCGTTATTATCATTTATAGTTTGATAAGTATAATCATATTTTGCTGTAACATTTGTTTTATCGTAACCTACACCTGTGTAGAGTGTCCACATTAGAAGTTTCTTACTAACTTCAAGGTTAGCATTAAAATTTGAAAATGTTAATATCTCACCTACATATAAATTCTGATATGAAGCCTGAACAGCGATGTCAATTGGAATAAGTGGAATATATTGGTCTACACTATGCTTTAGTCCAATACCCCAAAAACCAAGATCACCAATATCTTTATTGATCTCAACTTTCGGAAACCCTCTAATCATTATCTCGTTCCCTAGAGGTAATCCCAAATTAAATTGCGGCATCAAGAATGGGACAGCAGGTAAGTTTGTACCTTTGGGTAATGAAATATCAAGAGTATTCACATCATCTTGACTTAATCCTAATAGAGCCAATAAAACTGGATTATCAAGATCCGAATTATGTACAAAAGTTGCGCCATCTTCACCAAAGATTGTTGCAGATTCCAACTCTGAATCGTTATAAAGGTAAATGAGTTCACCTGTTACTGGATGTTCAATAAATAAATCCGGTCTAACCGCAGTGAATGTATCATCTTCCTTTGGTACAAAGGCCAGCATTGTGTTAACATTTAAACCAAAAGTAAAAGGCTTAAGTGTTTTAGCTGTATTAAAAAGTCCCGTATTCATTGTTGTACCAAATGCAGTTACCAAAGGTTTAACATACAACATACCATTATCTTTCCCGAATTGTTCAAGCTTATCTTGAACACCTGCAAACAAACCTGTTACCATTACTATTAATAATAAACTTAAAAACGCTTTTTTCATTTTTTCCTCCTTTTATTTTAAAAGACTTACGTTCTATTTATTCTTTGAATAAATTTGAGTTAAACTTTTTTAAATTTACTCTAAAAGTCAATTTAAATCCAATTTGTAATCTATAGATTAGAATTCCTAATCTAATAATAAGAATTTTCTGATTTCTTACAACTCATAATTAATAAATATATGCAGTTAAGGTTATTACTAGCACTTAATTGTAATCAACAAATAACTTTACAAATATAGTGATGATAAATTGTTTGCTTACTTAAGATTACGGAGTTTAAAGATGTTAAAAGATAAAAAAATATTGTTGGGAATTACTGGTGGAATTGCAGCTTATAAAGCAGTTGATCTTGCCAGTAAACTCACAAAAATGGGGGCTGAGGTTAAAACGATCATGACTTCTCATGCTTGTGAATTCGTAAGTCCCATTACATTCAAATCTATCACACATCAACAGGTAATTACCAAAATGTTCGATCTTGAAGCTGATATTGAACACATTTCACTTGCCGATTGGGCAGATCTTGTTGTAATAGCCCCTGCAACTGCAAATATAATTGGGAAAACTGCATCGGGCATTGCAGATGACCTTCTTTCTACAACCATAATGGCAACAACAGCTCCTGTGCTATTCGTTCCTGCAATGAACATACATATGTACGAGAACCCGATAGTTCAAGAAAATATTGTAAAACTTACTGATTTTGGTTATTTCTTTATGGAACCGGAATTTGGTATTCTAGCTTGCGGATATGAAGGCAAGGGACGCTATCCAAGAAATGAGGAAATCATTTTCCATATTGGCACATATCTCAAATATAAAAAAGATTTGGTGGGTAGGAACGTTCTGATAACGGCTGGTGCAAGTCGTGAAGAAATTGATCCTATGCGTTTCATCACAAACCACTCTTCAGGAAAAATGGGATTAGCACTTGCAAGAGCTGCTTATATAAGAGGTGCAAATATTAAATTCATCCACTCATCGATCTCAGAATATATCCCAGAATATCTTAACTCTGTACAGGCAATTTCTGCTGAAGATATGCATGATGTTGTTTTAGAAGAATACACAGATTCTGAGATAACTTTTATGACTGCCGCAGTTGCTGACTATACGCCAGCGAATCCTTCCAAGCAGAAAATAAAAAAATCTGATGAATTAAATCTTGAATTAAGAAGAACAAAAGACATTCTAAAAGAGCTCGGTGAAATAAAAAACTGTAAACAGATATTGGTTGGTTTTGCAGCAGAATCTGAAAATTTAAAACAAAATGCTCTTAAAAAGATCAAAATGAAGAATTTGAATTTTATTTGTGCCAACAATTTAAGTGTATCCTGTAAAAATGAGACCGAAATTCTGGTTTTAGGTGATGGAATGGAAGTTAAATTAAATGGAAATAAATTTTCTGTAGCTCATCAAGTTCTTGATATAACGCTGAACAAGAAGTAATTATATGAAAGATAACGTAATCATCATAACAGGTGCAAACGGAAACGTTGGTTCCTATTTCGCAAAAAAGTATTGTGACCTTGGTGAAAATTTAATTCTGATCGTTCATAAAAATGATCATCGAAT
>JABIME010000065.1 GCA_018654125.1 Candidatus Cloacimonadota bacterium | reverse complement strand
GGCTTTGTGTTCCAAACATTTAATCTTCTTCCCCACCTTAATATTCTTAAAAATGTAGAGTTGCCTCTTATGTATGCTGGTTTTAATAAGAAAAAAAGAACAAGTACTGCAAAGAAAGTTTTAAATGAAGTTGGCTTAGGTGATCGCTTAAAACATAAACCATCGGAACTCTCTGGCGGTCAGAGACAAAGAGTAGCAATTGCCCGTGCAATTGTGAATAACCCAACAATTATCTTAGCCGATGAACCTACCGGTAATCTTGATACAGCATCTGGCGGAGATATACTCTCAATTTTCTCTGATCTTAATGATAAAGGACACACAATTATAATGGTCACACATGATCCTGCAGTTGCAAAAAGAGCTACCAGAGTTATTAACATTGTAGATGGATTGATACAAGATGGCGATATCAATTAAAGAAAACATAATTGTAGGCTTTTCTGATTTCTGGTCACGTAAAGTTAGAAGCATTATTACCGTAATGGGAATAGTCCTCGGAACTATGTCTATTATTGTAGTTTTAGCTCTTGTAAAAGGCATTAATGCGCAAACAATGAAATGGATGTTGGAACGTGGAGGATTAAGCAAAATAACAGTGAGCCGGAATTGGCAGTATAAAAAACAAGATCATGTTAAGAATTATTTTACATGGAAAGAACTTAAACTCATTCGTTCACTTATTCCCGAAGCAAAATATTTTAATCCTCAACAGCGCCAATGGGTTCGACACTCATTTGAAGATAAAAATTATCAAGCATCTGTTCGCGGTGTTCTGCCAGATTATTCTAAGATAGAGGAATGGGACGTTCAAGAAGGCAGGTTCATTAGCTCTTTCGATATTGAGCAATCTAATGATGTAGTCGTAATTGGAACAAAAATAAAAGAAGAATTGTTCGGCAATAAAAAAGCGATTGGTGAAGTTATTACTGTGCATGATAGACGACTAAAAGTAATTGGAATAATGGATTTTCGCTACATGAAAAACAATGGTGCTTTTGGTAGTGATAACGCCTTTTCATATTTAAACAGACGCTCATTCACACCGCTTACTACCATGATACATAAAGGTAGTGGGAATGATAACATTTCAACCTTCACTCTCAAAGCAAAGAGTGCCGAGAGTGCTCCGGCATTGCGTGAGAAACTAAGTAATATTATTTTAAATTTAAGGCGCGGATTACCTGTTTTTGAAGTGGAATCTGCAAAAGAAGAAGCCGAAGAAATGGCTCAGAACCAAAAGATGTTCCAAACAATTTTTTATATAATTAGTGCTATTTCGCTATTGGTTGGTGCTATCGTGATTGCAAATATCATGTTGGCTACAATTCAAGAAAGAACGCGCGAGATAGGAATAAGGCTTACCGTAGGAGCAAGAAGAAGAGATATCTTCCTACAATTTTTAGTACAAACTATTTTAGTAACAACAATAGGTGGAATTTTAGGAATAGTAGTGGGGTTATCGCTTTTAGATGTTGTTAGCAAATTTTTAGATATGGAACTTATTGCCGGAGTTGCAATGATATTTATAGCACTGATGGTGTCAGCAGGAGTTGGCTTTGTTTCCGGTATAGTTCCTGCAATAATAGCCAGTAAACTTGATCCGGTAGAAGCATTAAGGTATGAATGAGGTTAAAGATGATAAAAAATAAAATATTTCCATTTATTAAGATCTTTTGGAAGAAATATAATGAAGATAAAATATTCAAAGAATCAGCTGCATTAACTTATGTAACACTTTTGGGTTTTATCCCATTTATAATTTTTCTTCTCTTTTTTATACCAGATCTCTCTTTCATGCAAACGGAAGAGCAAATTTCTAAACTTGCATTATCGATCTTTGTTCCTGAATCTGCAGAGATGATTTTTGATTATATAAAGCAAATTGCTAACAAGAGGATCCCGTTTAATCTTATAAGTTTTTTCATTCTTCTTTTTACTTCCTATTCTTTGTTTCAGATCATTAATTCAACTTTTGATAACATTCTTAATGCAAAAGAGATAAAATCTAAAAACTTTCTTACTGAGATAACCAGATTCTTTGGAATGACTATATTTGGGTCTGTGATCATACTGGCAATTCTTTCTGCTATCTCACTTCCAATTGTATCTAAATATTTTGAATTACCGTTTTGGCAGCACTTATCACTTTATCTAACGCCGTTCTTAATATTGTTTATTATATTTACACTTGGTTTCTTTTACATACCTACTGTTAAAGTAAAAAAGCGTTCGATAGTTATTGGGGCAGCTGTTTCTGCAATAATTTGGATTCTATTTAAATCGTTCTTTAATTGGTATATAACTACACTTACAAATATCGAGCTTATTTTTGGTGTACTTGGTGCAATTCCTATTTTTCTAATATGGATATATACAAATTGGGTTATCATGCTTAGCGGTGTAATAATTGTTTCAATTTTAGAAGGACGCCACAAACGCGATGAATCTATGATGAAGGATATGGAAAATATTAAGATAAGTATTGAACGTACTCTTCCAAGAAGTTCTAAAAATAGGAAAACTAAATCTGAACTAAGTAGGAAAGATATCAAAGAAATACTTCAGGAAATACTTAACGAGCCAAAAAAGAAAAATGAGTTTACAGAAAAAGACGAATAATTTTCTTCGCAATTAAATATAACATAAGTGGAGACGTGTCCGAGTGGCTTAAGGAGCACGCTTGGAAAGCGTGTATGCGGCAACGTATCCTGGGTTCAAATCCCAGCGTCTCCGCCAGTTTTATTTCGATTTTGAACTAAGCTCAAAATCGATGTAAAGACAAGATTTGGCTTAATGCAGCAAAACACATCTATCTTTTTCCACGTCTTCTACAAAAAAGGAAATTTAAGTCTCAATACATCACTTAAAATAATAAAAGCGATACCGTTTCCAGTACCGCTTTTCTTTTATTAGCTCAGTATAATTAAACTATTTCAGTAACAGCATCTTCTTAGTTTTTAACATACTTTTTGTTTCAAGTTTATACAAATATACTCCAGAAGCTTGATCTATTGCATCCCAAACATAATTATGATTTCCAGGTTCAAATTGATGTGATTCTATTTTCTGCCCTTTGATATTAAATATTTTAAGTATCCCAGTTTCATTTTCTTTAATATCAAAATTAATAGTTGTAGATGGATTGAAAGGATTAGGAAAGTTATTTAAATTTAAGCTTATCTCTGGTACTTCATTATTTTCAGTGCCATTTGATTGATTATAATAGAACGCTCCAATATCGGCAATAGTTCCGTCTGGATCTAAAGGTGATGCTGGATCTCCGGCATCAATACATGGTGAAATTCCCGTTAAATGATAATCTGCATTTATTGAATCAACAAATAATGGATCAGAATCAATGTTACCTTCACCTGTCCAACCACCAAGCACATCAGAAAACGATACATTTACATCACCACTTACAATATTAACTTCACTTGTTCCATTTTCCCAAAGGATAGAGTTGATGATGTTAATAATACAATCTGATTCTCCAAGAATACCATCATTCCCAAGATTATTTACAATTGTACTTGAAACAATTGTGGCAGATAATGTGTCTGGATTGTTAATCATTCCTGATGGGTCACCCAAACATATAGCAGATCCAATATCGGCAGTGTTATCAAAGATCAATATACGTTCCATATTAAATGCTCCTTCAAAAAATCCAAGACCTCCACCATAAACAGCGGTGTTTCCCATTACAGCAGAATTACTTATTGATAAACTAGTTGCATCTCCGATATACGGTAAGGTAAATATACCACCACCCATTGTTAAGTTTAATTGATTACCACCTACATTATTATTAGCAATTTCACAATTGTTGATTATTGGATCTCCTGAAGAAATTGCAATTCCACCACCACCGATCGCATCTACATCTAAAACACTATTATTAATTATTTTTACATTTTCAATTATTGGGTTTGAACTGACAATACCAATTCCTCCACCAACATTACGGGCAGTATTATTGTTTATTACTAAATTAGAAAGTGTTGGACCCGAATAGTAGCAATGTATTCCGCCACCTTTAACAAACTCAATAGCTTCTTCAGGATCCATAAGAACTTCTAAAAATGGAAGTCCCTCACCATAACCGTTTGTAATTGTGAATCCACTTAATAATGCCTGATCCTCACCACTTTCAAAAGTAGCAACAGAAGTATCATTATTTCCATCAATTATAGTTTGTGAAATATAGACAGTATCCTGTGTTGTAAAAAACAACGAAGCTACAGTTATGTTCTTACCATTGTAGTTAATGTTCTCTACATAAGTTCCTGGTTGCACAAGAATAGTATCAGCATCAACCGATTCATTAATGCCAGCTTGGATCGTAGGTTGATCTGCAGGAACATTGATGATAGTTGCACTAATAGAAGTTAGAATAAATAGAATAAGAATAATAAAACTTTTTTTCATGATATCTCCATACAGCATAATTTTTGCAAGTTTGCTCAAGATACTAAATATGTAAAATTATTTCAACAACAACATCTTTCTTGTCTCAACTGAGCCCTCTGTTTTTAGTTGGTAAAAATATATCCCGGAAGTTTGTAGAGATGCATCCCAAATATAATTATTATTACCTGATTCAAATTGGTGTGATTCAGTTATTTGTCCTTTGATATTGAATAATGTAAGTGTACCAGTTTCATTTTCTTTAATATCAAAACTTATAGTTGTAGATGGATTGAATGGATTTGGAAAATTATATAGTTTGAAATTGGAAATTGGAAATTCGTTATTTCCTGCTCCTGACCCTTGATCGTAATAATAAGCTCCCATATCTGCTATTGTTCCATCCGGATCAAATTGTGATGCTGGATCTCCGGCATCAATACAAGGTGAAATAACGGATAAATTGTAGTTCCCATTAGCTGGGTCCACAAACAATGGATAATCATCTAAATTACCAGTTCCTGTCCATCCACCTTCTATATTCGAATATGTTGCTATAGCCGAGCTGGGAACATCATGATAAATCTCTTGCGGTGAATTATCCCATAAAATGGAATTCATTAAGATAGGATGGGAAGAATAATGACAGGAAATCCCACCACCATCCCATCCAGCAGTATTATCCGCTATTGTTACATTCTCTAAACTTGGGTTAGCATCAAAACAGTATAATCCACTACCAAAATCTATTGTAGAGTTATCTCTAATTAGTAAATACTTTAAACTTGGACTTGAAGATTCACAAAAAATCCCTCCACCATTTACAGAATGCCCGTTTGTTATAGTGAAGCCATATAAAACTGCATCAGCATCCTCTCCATATTCAAAAGTGACAACACTTCCAATACTGTTGCCATCGATTATTGTTTGAGATATATACAATGAATTCTGTGTAGTAAGAAGTAACGAGGCCACAGTAATACTTTTATTGTAATAATTTATATTCTCAACATAAGTTCCAGGTTGTACAAGCACAGTATCAGGAGCTGAAGCTATATCTATTCCAGCTTGTATTGTTGGTTGGTCTGACGGTACGTTAATAATTATGGCAGTAAGTAATGAAGATAAAATAAACATTATAAAAATGAAAAATAGTTTTGTTGTAGATCTAAACATTTTTCCTCCTACGTCTGTTAAGTAGGTTTCCAATAGTTGTATTACATAAATGTATAACCTATATTATTTAAGTAAATTATGGATTTTAATAATTGAAGTCAATATATTTATAATTTGTGCAATTATAATGCATATTTTTGAATTACCAGATTTAACCTACAACCCCTGCATTTATCAAATCGTGCATATGAAGCATGCCTACAGGCATATTTTTCTCATCTACAATTGGTAGCATGGTTATTTTATTGTCTTCCATAAAATTCAGTGCATCAACTGCTAGATCTTGTGGCTGCATAGATTTTGGGCATTTCATCATAACTTCTGTAACATAAATATTCAAATCAGTAATACCTTTTTCTATCATTCTGCGTAGGTCACCATCAGTAATGATTCCAACAAGTGTTCCATCAGAACCAACAACATTTGTACATCCCAAACCTTTAGATGTCATTTCAATGATCGCTTTATTCATCTTTGCATTATTATTTACGATTGGATTGTCTTCCCCTGCATGCATTAAATCTTCGATCTTACAAATAAGTTTTTTCCCTATCGTACCTCCCGGATGGTACTGAGCAAAATCCTCTTCATTGAAATTGTGTTTTTTAAGTAAAGCAATTGCTATCGCATCACCAACAGCTAAAGCAGCAGTAGTGCTTGAAGTAGGAACAAGCCCGAAAGGTTCATATTCCTTAGGTACAAAGCAATCTATTGTTACATCAGAATTTTTTGCTAACTGTGATTGCAGATTACCTGTTAACGCAATAATTGGAATTTTACGGAATTTAATATGCGGAATGATAGATGTAAGTTCGTTTGTGTTTCCACTGTTAGAAACAGCAATAACAACATCATCTTTATTTAACAAACCAAGATCACCATGGATTCCCTCTGCAGCGTGTAAGAAAATAGCTGTTGTTCCTGTGCTGGCAAGAGTTGCAGCTATTTTACGAGCAATTATACCAGCTTTCCCCATTCCCGTAACAACAACCTTACTTTTGCAATTGAAAAGAAGATCTATAGCATCTTCTATTTTAGAATCAATTCGCTCAGCAACTTCACTTATAGCTCTCGCTTCAAGATTCAGTTCATCTTTTATGAATTTAACTATATCCATGATAACTCCTGAATTAGATTGTTCCCAAGTTGAACTTGGGAACAAGTTATAATCCTTAATTTCTTTTCATTGCTTCTTTTTGGATTTTATCAATAAAATCTTTTATTGGGAAACTTCCAAGATCACCTTCACCATGACGACGAACTGAAATAGAATCTGATTCCATTTCCTTCTGCCCTACTATAAACATATATGGTATTTTCTGCATTTCTGCTTCCCGGATTTTGTAGCCTATTTTTTCATTTTTAAAATCAACTTCACTTCTTATTCCACTTTCTTTTAGCTGTGCATTAACTTTTTTTGCATAATCAATATAATTGTCGGAAATTGGTAAAACCTTAACTTGAATTGGGCACAACCAAATCGGGAAGTTCCCAGCATGATATTCAATGAGTGTTCCAAAGAATCTTTCCATAGAACCTAGTAATGCTCTATGCACCATAAACGGGCGATGCGGCTGATTATCTTCACCAATGTATTCCATATCAAATCTGGTTGGAAGATTAAAATCAAACTGAATTGTTGAGCATTGCCAAGATCGGTTTAAAGCATCTTTGATCTTAATATCTATCTTCGGACCATAAAATGCACCTCCACCTTCATCAACATCGTAATCTATTTCCAGCTTTTTAAGTGCTTTTTCTAAAGCAGAAGTTGCTTTATCCCAATCAGCTTTTTCTCCGACAGCTTTTTCCGGCATTGTAGAAAGATAAATTTCGAAATCCTTAAAACCAAAAGCTTTGAGAATATCCAAACTGAATTCAATAACATCTTCAACTTCGCTATCTAGTTGATCTGGAGTACAAATAATATGTGCATCATCTTGTGTAAAACCGCGAACACGCATCAAACCATGAAGCGAACCGGAATTCTC
Organism: Candidatus Cloacimonadota bacterium; assembly: GCA_018654125.1. The sequence goes on along the minus strand of JABIME010000065.1, from coordinate 20,903 downwards.
ATATCTGTATACTGTCCCCATTTCTGCATATTTAATAGGTAGCTCACGATAGCTTCTCCTCTGATTTTGATAGATCGCAATATGAAAAGGGCAGTTCATTGGCTTGAGATAATACTGCTGATCATCTACTTCTATTGAGCTGTACATACTCTCTTCGTAGAATTCTAAATGACCGCTTTTCATCCAGAGTTCAGCCTTACCGATATGCGGGGTTTGTACAATATCGTACCCATCAGCAAAATGGCGCTTCTTCCAATAATCCTCAACAATTGAACGCATCATTGCACCTTTAGGATGCCATAAAACTAGTCCGGGGCCAACTTCATCTGAAAATGAATAAAGATCTAGTTCCTTCCCAATTTTACGATGATCTCTTTTTTTAGCTTCTTCTAAATTAAATAGAAAAGTTTTAAGATCTTTTTTGGAAGGGAAACTCACTCCGTAAATCCTCTGAAGCATCTTATTTTTGGAATCTCCGCGCCAATATGCACCGGATGTTTTTAGAAGCTTTATTGCTTTAATCTTACCTGTATCTAGAATGTGTGGTCCTCGGCAAAGATCAGTGAAATCACCTTGAGTGTAAGCTGAGATAATATCACCTTCAGGGATTTCTTTTAATAACTCCACTTTGTAATATTCTCCCATCTCAGAGAAAAGCTTTATTGCTTCAACTTTAGAAAGTTCTTCTCTTTTGTATTGAGCATTCTCTTTAGAAAGTTCTTTCATTTTTTGCTCGATCTTCTCAAGATCCTTATCTGTAAAGGGAATTTCTTTATCAAAATCGTAGTAATACCCACTTTCTATAGCTGGCCCAATTGCAACTTTAACTCTTGGGAAAAGTGCTTTTACAGCTTGCGCAAGAAGATGTGCAGTACTGTGCCAATACACTTCCTGCCCTTCTTTACTACCAAATTTATAAAGTTTGATCTCAGCATCAGTATCTATTTTGAAGTCGAGATCTACTAAATTTCCATTTACTTCTGCTACTACAGTCTGCTTTGCTAAACCATGGCTTATGCTTTCCGCAATTTCCAGTGGTGATATATTTTCCGGATGTTCTTTAACTGAGCCATCCGGAAATTTAATTTTTATGTTCATCTTATCCTCTTATTCTTCTCTTTTTGCTATTTTCTTTTCTATCATTTTAGCTGCATTTTCAAGTGCTTCCTCTGCAGTTAACATTTCTCTAACCACTTTTTCGATAACGTGTTCTTCTAAATATTTACGTGTTTCAAACCATTCACTTATTTGAGGTTCGAATGTTGCATAATTTAGTTGATCATAAACAGATGCAATTTCTGGATTACCAGCAATTCTATTTTTTAACGCTTCTACCTCCATTGCACTTTTGCGAACAGGCATATAATATGTTAATTCACTCCAACGTGCCGTTTGCTTTGTATCAGTAAACCATTTTACAAATTCCCAGGCAGCTTTCTCTTTTTTCCTATCTTCTTCGTTCTTAAAAATTACTACATTCGTACCACTTATAATATTAGTCTTTGTTTTATTTATTGGAATCGCTGAAATTCCCATATTAAAGTTAATTCCCGTTCGAAGCATGAAAGCCATAGAAACGCTTGAATCTTCATAGAATGCAACTTTTTGTGCTGTGAAATCTTTTTGACCTTCATAACCAGGAGAAAGATAACCAGTTTTATCTTTATTCAAAATATTTGTGAAGAATTCTAAAGCCTGCACTCCTTCCTTGCTATTAAATAAAGGTTTTGTATTATCTTCATTCATAATCTTTCCACCAGCTTGCAACAGAAGATTCTCAAACTGCCAAGCACTTATCTTCACAGTTGTTCCATATTGATCTATAGTTCCATCACCATCTTTATCTTGTGTTAACTTTTGGCAATAGGTTCTAAACTCCTCCCATGTTTTTGGAGGTTTATTCGGATCCATATCATTCTGGAATAAAATATCTTTATTATAGTATTGAACTCGTACACTTTTATTAAATGGAAAAGAAACCAACTTCCCACCCATTTTATTACTATTGATGAATACCGGAAAGATATCATCCATTTCTTCCTGACCGAAATTTGGATCTTCATTAATGAAATCTTCTATAGGAACAATAACATCACCATCCAGCATATTAGCTATCCAAGCTTCATACGCTTGTGCTACATCAGGTTGATTCCCAGTTTGAATAGAAGCCATAAGTTTTTGAGATAATGCAGTATAATTTCCCATATTCACAGATTTTACATGAATGTTGGGATGTGTATCATTAAACTCATTAACTAATTCTGCTAATGCATCTCCTAAAGGTCCTCCCATTGCTTGCCAGAACAGGATCTCAGTTACATCAGTATTTACTACTTCCTTCTTTCCACAACCTAATATTATTAAACTTAATAAAATTAAAAGTAATGCTATTTTCTTCATTTATAACTCCTTAAAGATTTTTTGGCAAATTATTATGTGGTTATGTGGAGTCAATGATATTTTTGAATTGCAACGATAGAATAACTTTACAAGAATCATCGCAATGACTTTTGGTGATTATATAATAAATTTTGTAACATAAGAGGCTACAATGAAAAGAGAAGATTTTTCTAAAGTTAGTATGGCAACCAAACATCCTGCGAGAGTTGCTTTGGCAATTGTTAAAGATAAAAATGATAAATACAATATGATCACACTTGAATGGTTTATGAAAACATCTATCAAACCTCCCATGTTTGCTATCTCGATCGGGCATACACGCTATTCACACGAGTGTTTACAGAATTTCAGATTCTTTAATTTGTGTCTTCCTGCTAGGGAAATGATTGAAGTATCTAAGATCTGTGGATCGAAATCTGGACGAGATATTAATAAATTTGAAGAAACCGGTGTTGAATGGTTTGCAGGAAGGTTAGCAAAATTACCAATAATAAAAAAAGCAAAAGCAAATTTTGAATGTAAAATAATATCTCAAGTTAAAAGTGGAGATCATACAATTTTTGTGGGAGAAGTTAAGCATAGTTGGCTTGATAAAGAGAAAGAAGTACAGACGGTTAAGGATTTGATGTAAAATTCACACAGATAAAAGTAAACGTCACACAGCAGGAGCTGTGTGACGAGTTTTAGGAATGAACGTACAACACAATTGTTAACATTATTTCAATAATAAACACTTCTTAGAAGCAATTACTTTATCATCTACATTCAATTGGTAAAAATAGATTCCAGAAGCAACTGGCTGATTATTTTTGTCTGTTCCGTTCCAAGTTACAGATCCTTTATCCTCATCTCCGCTTAGGTTAACAGGTATAGTTCTTACTTTTTGTCCTTTAATGTTAAAAATATAGATATTTACAAACGAGGACGTTTGTTTTACAGAAAAGCTGATTGTTGTTTCTGGATTGAATGGGTTGGGATAGTTGCCAAATAATTTAGTAACATTTGGCAAAAGGTCTTCATTACTTCCAACTTCACCAGCTACTGGTGGGAAGATAATGTAATCTAACCATGAACAATCACCACCACCTATAACTCCACCATCTTTATAATATTCCCATTTAAATAAATGAAGACCTGCATTAACAGAATAAACAGATTCACTCCAGTCAACATCACCCGACCACTGTTCTTGCAAGTTATCATCTATAGAGAATTTGAAATAATCATAGTTAAGTTCTGTTGAAACTTTTTTCCAGAAACTTATCTCTCCATCAGAAGATACTTCGAGTTCTATGGAAAGACTTGATGTGCTGTTATTACCGATTTCACCAGATTTAGCAGAATAAGAACCTACATGGGATTCATCATCAATTACCCAATCTTCGTCTCCACCTTGTTGCCATTCAAAAGTTGTAAAATCACCACTTTCAAAATCTTCAATCATAAGACCGACAACCAACACAAAATCTTCTGAAAAAGTAAATTCATTATCTGCAGTAATTTCAAAACTAAAATCAATTATATCTCCAGCAATTGCATCATCACTTACTTCAACAGAGCAAACAACATAATTCTCTGATGTATTTGAATTTAAAGAATCAACAAGAACTGCCAAATTTGAAATTGTAACATTAGCATTAGAAGAGGAAATTGATGGAAGTAAATTATAGAGGTCTGCCCCACCTAAATTATATATTTCAACAGTAATTTCTGCTGTGTCACCTGCATCAAGAATATTGTTATCACCATCAATAACTTCAACTTCTAACATATCTAATATTGCATTATATCCAATGAATTCAATTTGTTCATTCCAATCACCTTCATCTGAAGTAATCTCTACATTAATATCTATTGCATGTTCGTTAGGAATATTATTATCAATCTCAAAATCGAATGCATCAATAAGTTCAATTATGTTTCCACTTATTATTGTCCCAACATTTTCTATATTATCACTTATTACTATATAATCATCAGCAGAAGATATTTCTACTACAACTCCATGAACATCACCTGTATTTCCTAGTTCTTCTAATGCTAGGCTTAATAACGTATTCTCACCAAACTCTATAACGTTATCATTTCCAGAATTTACCAAATAATCTGAAACAGTAACAAAATGTCCTGTAGGAACAACTTGTAATTGATGCACTTCTACAGGACGATTGTAACCACTTAAATATAATTCAGCATCTCCAGGAATTAAAGTACCTTGATCAAATGCAACAATCGCATCACCAGACGCACTTGAAGTTGATGTGCCAATAAATAAACCATTTTGCAGGATTGTACATTGCAATTCATTCACAGGATTTCCATTACTTTGAATGTTTACTAAAAACTCAATAGAATTTAAAGCGATCACAGGTGAGAATGTAGCATCAAGTACAATTGGCTCATCCGTCCAAATTGGAAGTGCAGATCCACCCAGAACATTACAATCGTAAAAACACCAGCGAATAGCTCCTTCTTCATGCTGTCCTGGTGCTGTAAGCCAAGGTGCTGTTTCTGTTTTAGATTCCATATGAGCACGTCCTATTCGATGATATTTATCTGTATAAAGAGCATCAATAAATTCACGATGGATATGAGCAGAAGGCCCTTCTGTTTGCCCCTCATTAAACCAGCCATAACGGGAGTTTCCTACAAAAGCGGCTAAGAAGTTTTCTATGTTTATCATTCTCTCACCAATTCCGTCATTGTGGTCAAAAGAACCGCAATTGCAGCCGTGTGTATAAACGAATGTATAGTTATGATCAACTCCATTTACCACATTAAAATTCGCATTTGTAATATCTGGATTGTTCAATCTCATAGCATATTCATAATTGGAATGTCCTGCATGATGAATGAATGAATGTCCCTGATTAATCTCTTCAATCAACTCGGTTCCAGACCATGTTCCCAAATCTCTATCGTACATTGTAGTTATGTTGTGATCTTCCGGAATTCCTGTGGTTTCATATCCATTATCATCATGGAATCCAATAATAAGATCAAGATAATCTGCACCCCAAGATAATGGATCGTCATACATGTGCTCACCTACTAATAATGGATCTCTTAGCTCACCTAGAACAGGTTGAGTTTGATATGTAATAGTTTTATTTAACATATTCTCAAGATCTGCTGTTGTACTGAAAGAGAATCTGGCAACTGCAACTTCAGGCAAAAGGTCATCTTCACCAATCTCACCCCAATTATTATCTCCATCATTATTCCAGTTCCCATCAAGAGCAGAATAATAAAGGTCTGAAGGTATACCGTTATCTTCATAACCTGTACCAGAGTTTACATAGCAATAAAAACCACGATATGGAACGTGCTCTATATCACCAGCTAGCAGTACATACTCAACTTCATGATCTTGATATTCCTGAATAATGTAATTTCTGATCTTCTCTTGATCATCTTGACCTGTAAGAGAAGAATAAATATCTTCAACCGTTTCTAATTGAGAGATCATTCCCTGCTGAAGATATACTTCTCGCATTTCATCGAAATCGTCTTCAAACTGCGCAGGTGTAATTATTAGCAATTGATATTCACCTTCACGTGAATTAACTTGAGGATAGCTTCCTATTGTTTCCGGATTCTGAACAATTTTATTAACTCTCTTTATTACATTTCTATTGGAATGTAAATTATTTAAAGCTTTTTGAGCTCTCTCATCTTTTTTTGTATGAACTATAACACTTACTTCATTATAATAGGAAATTGTTCCATTTGCAGGAATGTACATAACGGGAGTGAAAGTTGTTAATGCAATTGAGTAACCGTGCAAAAAGTGCGTTATTAATTCGCCGTTTAGCTTTTGGGGATAGATCTCTGAAGAGTTATAAATTACATTATTCTTTATAAACTCACCAGAAGCTGAAGTAGAAATAGGTCTTACCTGTTGTTTAGGATATAATGAGTAATTCCCTTGAATTTGAGTTTCATTACTTCCAATTATCTCTATTGACTCAGCGATCTCGCCCTGTGGAAGTAATAGTGAAACAGAAATGTATGGAAGTACAGGTTCACCAGTTCTAGCTTGTAATTGTGAGTTTTCAAATTCTATCGTTTGATATTCATCTAACTCAGATACTTTGTAATTATTAAAATGATATATTTTTTGGATTGTACCGGCATTTAAACTTAATAATGTGATTAAAAATATAAATGTAATTATTTTTTTCATTATATCGTCCTTATATATTTTATCTAATTATTATGCAAAATTTGAGCCAATATTTTAACAAAAATGTATATTTAAATGGAATATAAGTGTAATAATATGCATATATTAAACAACTGCTACAGCACTACTATATATAAACCTTCCAAAGATCGGGTAGTAGTGAAAGCTACAAAATCTTCTGTAGGATTGAAATGCTTATTTAAAACCAACTTGCAGATCTATTAGAGGTAGGAAGTCCGTCCTTCTTTGCATTGTTGAAGGATAATCGGAATAACTAAGCTTGTATCCTGCTGATAATGCAAACTTACGATTGATCTTCCAAATAAGAAGCAATTTATGTTCATATGAATATTCACAATACTCTTTATCCATAATGAATTTATCGATATCTACTAAATACTCAAATTTGGATGAAACACTTCCTCTAACATCCAACCCAATATTGAACATTATATTCTCATGATAAATAGATGTTCTGTTATAAACAATAGGCATATCGATTGTTGGAAAATCACTATCTCCAATTACTAAAGCTGCAGAAAATCCAATTTTAGGAATAAAATTAAGATATTCATTATATTTGTAAGAAAGCATAAACTGATTATTCAATACAAATATATGAGGGATTACAGAATTGTCCGGCAGGATTCCAAACGCACCCTCTTTTGCCATAACATTTAAGAATAATGAAGGATAGATAAAGCTATGTTTAGAGGTGAATTCCAAGCCATCAAGATTTTTCCAAAATTTCTTCAATGTAATATTTGGCATTACAAGATCTGCTAGAGCATATGTAGAAAGTTCAGTGGTCTCATTTAAACCATAACTAAGTGGTTGGAAAATTCCAACTTCCCATCTTCCCTGTGGTAAAACATCGGTAGTTCCTTTAGACCAAATAGATGTCTCTGCAGATAATGACAACATTACTAAACTGATTACAATTAATATTATTATCTTTTTCATTTTACCACTCCAATTCCACGATTACAGGGCAATGATCAGAAAGCTGCCTAGTACCTTGAAGAGTTTCACTTGAACCTGAAACCCAACCTGCTTCATTATTCGTAAACAAATAATCTAATTTTCTATTCCAATCAATATCATCTACTTCCGGATCATAATCTTCTTCAAACTGCATATTGATGTAAATTGAATGAGTATAATACGGACTAAAGTAATCATTCTCTTCTTCATAAACTATATAATCTTCCGGTAACAAATCAGGGTGATAATCAGCATAGAATTCTACCATATCGGTCAGTTCATAATCTTCAACTTCAAAATCATCAGCAAGACCTTCTGGTCTGTCAGGAAAATCAGTACCAACAGTGTTAAGCGCATTTGGTGGGATTGCATTAAAATCACCTCCGGCTACGAAGAGTGATCCATCATTATTCAATTCATCTAATTCACCTTTGAAGATATCTATCTGTTCTTTTTTTTTTCCATCTTTGGAATATGCTGCTGCATGAATATTGAGAACTTGCAATTCTTCGGTTCCGATCTGTATTGTAGTTTTAAGTATGTTCCTACGAAGGTAAAAATACTGTGTTAGCCCGTCTTGATCTATAAGCGGGAGCGCTATTCTAGATGCATCTGTAATTTCCCATTTACTCAAGATGGCATTACCACTATTCATTCTTCCAAGGCCATCACTGGGCACAAAATCAGCCTTCCATTGTGATGCATAAGCTCCATAATTAAGGTCAGTAGTATCGAGTAGAAATTGCAATTGATCTACATATGCACTGCGTTTACTATCTATGTCCAATTCCTGCAATAAGATAATGTCAGGGTCAATTTCGTTAATATAATATGCTATCTGCTGAGTATTTTCTATCACAACAGATTCCTCCATAAGAACTTCATCTCCCCAACCATCGAAAAAGAAATCTATACGTGCTCCTCCAAATTTGATGTTCCAGGTCATTATCTTTAAAGCAGCAGGAACAGGAGCATCGGTTAATTCCGAAGCTTCATACATTCTGGCATCTTCCAGATCCTCAAAGGTCGTATTAAAAATATCACACCCGCTCAATGTTAGTAACAATAAACATATTAGAACTAAATATTTGCTCTTCATATTTTAACTCCCTTAAACAAATTTGCTAACGATCATTTATTTTCATATTTATTAGCGATCATTTCACCAATTTTCATATATTCAATCTCTCTTATATTAACTTGCAATAAAGAATATCCCGCATCAGCAGGATCCTTCCAAAAATATGAAATGAAATCAATATTATCTAGTAACATCTTTTTGGTTTCTATATCTTGAATAATTGTAATATCACCTGCTGCTCGTATATAACCAGTTTTCTCTCCATCTGAAATAGTTTTACAAAACTCAAAATTACAATTTGATCTAATCTGTGACATTTTAGAATCTTCCGAACCTGTTGCGATCCAGAACTTATCATTATAATAAATGAGTGTTACAGGACGCACACGTGGAATATCTTTGTCGATTGTAGCTAAATATATGGGTTGTGCCTGTTTAAAGAAACTCCATATCTCATTTCTAACTAGTTCATTCATCGTAATACTCCTTAATATTAAGAATTAGCAAAATTTTCAAATATCTTAAAATTTTGATCTATATCTATATGATCATTCAATTCATTGTAAAAGATGTTCTCTAACTCTATATTATTTACAAGTTTATTCTTAATTGACTGCTTACCATACTCTATGGTTACTTCCGGATGAAACTGAACACCCCAAATTGGTAAATTTTTATATTGATAGCCCTGAATATCGCATTTAGAATTTGTTGCAATAATAGTGAAATCGTTATTTAAATTGAATATTTCCTCTAAATGAGATTCATAAAAAACTGGTTTGGAAATTCCCGCAAATAATTGGTTATCAGCTAATTCTACTTTTCTCCAACCTAATTCTGGTGTTCTGCTTTTACGACAAATATTTTCATTCATTAAAGCCTTTGCCAATATCTGGTGACCGTAACAGATGCCTAAAATGCTTTTACTATTGAATTGTTGAACAATATCATATATTTTTTGGTCATTCTTATTTTCTTGTGAAACAAATAATGCAGATCCACTAATTATGAGATGAGTGAATTCATCAATATTATTAATTTCTTCAGTAAGGTGTTTAATTGTGAAGTTAATGTTATATTGATTAAATATTTTTGTGAAAAGATCATTTAACCTTTTTATTCCCGTTTCTGCAAAAGTACAATTTAATAATAGTAACTTACTTTCTACATTATTTGCCATTTTATTTCCGAACAAACAAGAAAACCAGATAAGCTAAATATAAAAATACAAACAAAACTGCTTCAATTTTAGTGAGTTTATGCTTCTTACCTACAAACATACTTGTAAACAGCATTATTGTAATTACACATAAAAATATGAAATCTATGTTCAGAGTAATATCGTAATGAATTGGTGCAATAAGTGAACTTACACCCAAAACAAGAAGAATATTAAACAAATTAGAACCGATCACGTTCCCAATGGCTAGATCGTTCCTACCTCTTCTTATAGCAATTACAGATGTAACAAGTTCGGGAAGAGATGTACCCAGAGCAACAATTGTAAGCCCAATGAACTTTTCACTAACATTGAAATTACGTGCAATAACAACTGCGTTATCAACCACAAATTTTCCACCAAAAAATAGACCTACCATTCCGAAGATCATCATGATAAAAGTAATTAAATAAGAACGCTCTTTAATATCTGAGCCAAGTAGTGGTTTCGCTTTTAGAAATCCAATAACATAAATAAAGAATACTATAAGAAAAGAAATAAGAATGATGCCATCTAAAAATGAGAGATCAGAATTCCATAATGCTAAACCAAAAACAAGTAAAGTGGCTACAAGTAAGAATGGAATTTCCTTTAGAATTGTATTTCGCTGAACCACAATTGTTGAAATTATTCCTGCAACACCTAACACCATGAGGATATTAAAAATATTGCTTCCTAAAATGTTACCAAATGTGATCTCGTGATGCCCACCTACACTGGCAAATACATTTACTATAAGCTCTGGAGCTGAAGTTCCGAAAGCTACTATTGTTAAGCCAATTGCTATTTCAGAGATCGATAGCTTTTTAGCTAGTGATGATGCACCATCTATTAAAAAATCGGCACCTTTAATTAGGATTACAAATCCAAATAATAAAATTACTATTGAAATTAACATTATCTTCCTTTAATTTTTACACATTAATCAACATCGTCGATTCATACTGAGAAGCAACAATTAAATTAACATTTTTATCCTTTTTATTAAGATAATTTCTCATTAAATTCTCAGCCTTTTCGGGTAAATTATTTTCTTCACTCAGATGTGCAAGAATTATATTTCTTAATCCTGGATGATAAACTTTTTTAATAATTTCTACAGCTTGTTCATTAGAAAGATGCCCTTGTTTGCTTTTTATTCGCTGTTTCAAATGGGGTGGATATGAGCCTGCAATTAACATATTTACATCATGATTACTCTCTAAAATTATTGAAGTTGATTCTTTAAATATAGTTAGCATTAAATTCGAACTGTAACCAAGATCTGTAGCTACAGACAGTTTGCGTGATTCATCTCCAATTCTCATAAATGTAAAATTACTACCATCAACAACATCATGGGAAGATTGGAACGCTCTGATGGTAATATCTCCTATAATGAAACTTGATCCATTTTCAAAATGAATAAAGCCTTCAGGCAGTTTTCCTAAACGATTTTTGCAAACTTCATAAGTTGATTTCGTTATATATAATGGAATGTTAAGTCTGCGGCAGATAATTCCAGCACCCCTGATATGATCACTGTGTTCGTGGCTGATAAGAATCCCATCCAACTTATTTTCATCGAGATCTATACTTTGTATAAAGTTAGTTATTTTCTTGCCACTCAATCCTGCATCGAGAAGTATTTTTGTACATTCTGTTCTTATGAGAATAGAGTTCCCTTTGCTACCGCTTGCCAATACTGATGCTTGAAACATTATTTATTTTATGAAGTAGAATCTGCTGTTTAATCTATCAAACTCTGTCCATAAAGCCTTGTCATCGGTAACTGCTTCTTTTAGTTGTTGAACTCCAATTGCCTGAGCATCAAAATTATCTGCTTGATGTAAAATAGTTGCTTCTAAAGTTTGAGGAAGTCTGGCCGATGCTTTTTCATATTCACCATGATGAGAAAGTATCAAATGACGTAATTTCATAAGTAAATCAATTGGAAAGTTATTAATTTCCTTTGTTTTATCAGCAATAAAATTATCACCAAGTGGTATATGTCCAACCAAACGTCCAACTGGTGTAAAATCTATATTTGGAACAACTTGATACTCAAATACTTTACCAATATCGTGTAGAATGCCACCTGTAATTAACAAGTCTCTATCAACATTATAATTATGGGAAGCGTAATCGCATAAACCTGTTACAGACATTGTATGCTCTAAAAGTCCACCAATGTAATTGTGGTGCCACCCTTTTGCTGCAGGAGATTGAGCAAATCTAGTGAAGAATTCTTTATCTTCAAATATATTCATCAAAAGCTCTTTCAAATATTGATTTTTTATACTATCTATGTAGTTAAATAATTTATCTGAAAGTTTGTTTATATCTTTTGTAGTTGTTTCTAAAAAATTATTTAAGTCATATTCCTCTTGAGGAATCTTTTTTATTTTATTTATATTAACTTGAAGTTGTGCTTTATAAGTAATGATGAATCCCTTTACTTGTATAACATCTCCTTCATCAAATTTTTCTGCAACTGCTTTGGCATTGTTCCAGACATTGCCTGAAATAGAACCAGTATTATCTGCTAATTTGAGTCTTATATAAAAATCTTTTGCACCTTCACGCAATACTTTTTCTGTTACCAAAAAGTTACTTATTATCTCTTTGTTCAGATGATCTTTTAATTCTTTAATAAAAATTTTGCTCATATTTTCCTTCCTAAATCACATAAATATTATTTGTAAAAATCCAGCCATAGCCGAATTTGTAGATTTCTAATCTATAATTACCTTTTTGCGTAATTTCAAATCTTCCCTTATCATCATGTTCAGTTGCGATTTTCTTACCATTTCTAAAAAGTTTTACTCGGGCAATTTTGGGTAATCTGAAATAATAATACAAGTTATCAGTAAATTTTAATTCTTCCCCAAAAATAGCACTATTCTCTTTTGATGCTGCAATTCCAGCATAAAAATCGTAGGGATTCCCAACCTTGTAATTTACAATATAGCTGTTACCTCTTTTTATAGCTTCCAAGATATTCTGCTGATCTATTTGTTTGTCTTCCGATAATAATACATTTGTTCGTATCGAACGGAAAAGTGTTTTATGAGTTAGGAATTCAAATTTGAATCCGAATTTTTCAATACGTTCTGAATGAGCATCAACACTACCAATAGCTGAACGCCTCTTCCCTACATTATTTAGTTCATCCCAATAGTTTAGTGTTTCACGAGGTGGGTGTTTTATAAATAAAGATGGGAATAACACAAAAAATATTCCATTTAATTTTGGATTAAGTTTTCCGATCCATTCAGAAAGATAATTCCAAATCTCTATTCCATCGAAATTATCATTTTTTATATCTGTCCAAATATACTTCCGGAATTGTTTAGAAGATCTTTTCTCAAATGGATGTGCTGCAAAACAAATTGCATCAGTTTCTGCATATTTACTAGTATATTCTTCTACCTTTTTACCCTTAATTATTTCATCACTATTAAAAACAAGAAAATGATTATTTTTATCGGGATCATTTACTTCTACACCAACTATTACGATAAGATCATTTTCATTTGTAACTGCTTCATCATTTTGTGCTTCTTTTGTATGATGATCGTTTATTGTAAGGTAATCCAGCTCATTATTTTTTGCTGCTTTGAGAATTTTATTCAGCTTAACATCACCATCAAAAGAATATGTTGTATGATTATGAATACATCCTGTTAACTCAAAGTATTTCTTATCAAATATGTTTTTATTCTTCATGTATTACCTTATTAACAAACTTTTCTTATGATATTTATACTCTTTTCCGTTAACTTTTGCATTTATCTGCATGAGATATATTCCGCTGGATACTTGCTTGTTTACATCATTCTTTCCATTCCAAATAAAAGAAACATTTTGTGAATCTGGTTCTTGAATTATAGTTTTCACCAATTGTCCCTTAATATTGTAAATCTTAAGTTCAGCAGATTGCATTGTATTAGATATTGAAAATGCAATATTCATTAACTCATTTGATCTGCAAGGATTTGGAAAAATATTAAGACTTTGAGAAATAATTGGAATTTCATCCTCATCCAAGCTTACAAGACCTGGTTGAAATTCTGTAAATGGTAATTTATTTACATGAAAGATCTCTTTTGTCTCATCATTTTGAAGCCAAAAGACAACTTCACAATTATCAGATGTATTGGTTATGGTTGTATAATCATCATTCATATTAAAAAGAACAGAGTCAGAGATTATTGAACTGCTCAAAAATTGTGATGCTTCAACTTCAGCAACTAAATAAGTGAAAACAGGTAAAGTAATATCTAAAGGAATTCCGGGCTCGTTCAAAACATTTTCTATAATTCCAATTTTTAAAGAAAGATCATTAATAAATGAATTAAATAGTTGAGTTTGAGAGTTTTCTATCTCATAATAAAACCCAACATCACCCACTTCATTAAAAAATGCATAACATGTATCTGAGCTAATGAATGTGCCATTTGAAAAAGCTTCAGCATAAAACTCTGATAATTGAGAAGAATAGTTTGTTGTATAGCCTAACAATTTATTATAACCATTTACAATAGTAGCAGGAAATCCCATTAGATCATAATAATGATATCTTGCATATGAATCATTATTAAAAAAAGGTTCATCAACAAAATTTGCGAAGTAATTTACGGTGATGCAGTTAGATGTATCTAAAATGGACGATTGATCTAACCAGATGCTATTTGAGTTTGAATCATTTAATAAAATCGCATTTTCTATTAAAACTTTATTTAATTGTTCAGTATAAACCTGGAACTCATCTTCTTTTGAATTATTAAATGTTAAACTATCTACCTCACAAAACAATTCAGCTGCAAATTGATATTGAGAAGCTCTATCAGGGAGTATGAACATGAGACTATCGGTAAAATCAAATGTATAAATCTCATTTGCATTTAAAACAGGTAAATCAATTTGTGGGCAAGATGTACTATCTGAAGCATAAAGAAGCTCATAAGAACTATTTGGATCATTTAATGTTAAAGAGATATAACTATCAGAAACAGAAATATCAGAATTATTCTTTATTGTGAATTTTGGATAAATCAAGCTACCGGGCAGAAATACACCTTCCCAATCAATAGAAACTAAATCAAGGTCAATACCTTCAAATAATAATCTGCCATTTAAACTAAAAAGAAATTCCGAATCGTAACTAATACCGAACATATTATTATAATAACCATTATTCAAGAAATAGCTTTGCATACCACCTATAACAGAAGCTGAGATGAATTGATCTGTTGAATTTGTTGGATAATCTACAACAAGCCATAAAGTAGTATCTGTAATTGCATTAGAGAACGGAATATAATTCCAATTTTGATATTGGATCTCTGAAGCTTGAAGTGTACTTGTAAAAAGTAAACTGTCTTGATGAGTAAGGGGCTGACCGGATCTATCTTCACATAGTTTAATAGTTATTGGATCTGAGCCTGTTATTCCAGGTAAAAATATATTTGCTCCTTCAGCTTCGAAAGCCAGAGAATCTATATCTTCAAATAGTTCATTGAATTCAAATTTAACTGCCCAGCTTTCACTGCCAAACCAGTATTGATCATCTGTATTATTATGATAATAGAATAGTGTGTCACGTACAGACGGCGATACGTTCCTACCTGTTGCATTATAATGCTCAACAGCACCAAGCAATGAAAAAGTAAGTATGATGATCAAGAAAATATTTCTTTTCAAAAGCTACTCCTTAACAGCAAAAGTTTTGGTTTTATTCATTATTGTAAAGGATTATATCTTACGGGCTTTTTTTGAACCTTTCCAGCGTTTATGCACCCAAAACCATAAATGAGGATATTGATAAATGTATTTCTCAATTCTTTTTGAAATTATCTCTGTTAATTTAGTAATATCTTCTAAATTATTTTTAAAGCCTTCCGGTGAGATGATCTCTTCACAAATAAATAGGTGAGTTCCGTCATCCTTTCTAATAGCGTAGGCAGGCGCAATGGGACATCCTGTTTTAATAGCTATCTTAGCTGCACCAACAAATGTTGATGCTTCATGCCCTAAAAAATCGGTAAGAACGCCGTTTTTACCAGCATTTTGATCCATCAGTAAACTAACAATATAGCCCTCACTAAGCATTTTGAGTATTGGTCTGAGAGCATTTTTTTTAGTTATTACTATAACCTTATCTTTCAATCGCAGTGCATTTGTATAATCATCGAAATATCTGTTTCGTTGTCTTTTACCAACTACTGCCATATCAAAATGTGAAGCGATATATTTACCGGCAAGTTCCCAATTACCAAAATGTCCAGTTGCCAAGATAACACCTTTGCCGTCTTTAACAGCATTCTTCATATTATCCCAGCCTTCTATTTTACAAGTTTTAAAAAGTTTGTCTTTATTGCCAAAATACGATTCAGCAGTTGTTAAGCCCATGTGATAGTACATTTTCTTAATGATCTTCTTAATCTCTTTTTCTGTTTTTTCTGGGAACACCATTTCAAGCTGTTTTTTTGCTAATGAGTTACGGATATCAAATAAATTTGTACCGAAGACAAATAGATTTACCAGAAATGATCTTGTAAGCTTATATGGGACCAGCTTGAAGATATTGATGAATAATTTAAAAAAGAAAAATTCTATCTTACTCTTTGTTGCTTTCTTCATCAATTCTCCAATATTATTTTTGAAGCAAATTTGATGAGATGGTGTTTCTTAGTAAAGGAAATTAATAAGAATAATTGCTAAATAACATAGTATTTTTATTTATGTAATTTAAAGATCATTTAATAATTACTTTTTCTTGACTCCAACAATTTTAATTAAAAGCTGTAACAGAAATATTATTTAGGAGAATAATTTTGAATATTCTAGCTTTGAGTACAACTTCAAGTTCCGGTAGTATCGCAATTTATAAAGAAGATCACATTTCATACATAAATCATCTCGATATTAAAGTTACGCATTCTGAACGTTTATTACCGCAAATAGAAGCAGGGCTTAAGAATTCTAAAATTACTATCTCTGATATAGACCTAATTGTAATAGCCAATGGTCCGGGCTCTTTTACAGGATTAAGAATTGGACTAGCTACAGCAAAAGGCCTTTGTATGTCTCATAATATTCCACTTTTACCAGTAAGTACTTTAGAATTATTAGCAAATAATGTAGTTCATTCAAATAGGAACATCCTCGCCATAATTGATGCTAGAATGAAGGAAGTATTCACTGCACTTTATTCACCTGAAATGGATATAATTGTACCAGAAACAAATGCAAAACCAGAGGATTTTCTTAAACTAATAAAGGAACCTGTTATTATAGTTGGTGATGGTGCAAAAGAATTTAAAAAAGAGATCATAGAAAGTGGAATTGATCATATATTTTGCAATGAACATTTCAGTATTCCACTTGCCTCAACACTTATTAGTATAGCACTTCAAAGAAAAATCCCCGAATATAACTTTACTATAATCTCCGAATTAGAACCAAATTATTTACGAAAGTCACAAGCAGAGCTAGTACGCGACGAAAAATTAAATAAAAATAATTAGAGGTAATTAATGAAAATCCGACCAGGTTGGCATCAATATTTTATGGAAATGGCATATCTTGCGAGTACACGTTCTACATGTTTACGTAGACAAGTTGGAGCAATAATCGTTAAAGATAATCAGATAATATCATCTGGTTATAATGGCGCACCTAAACATATTAGGCATTGTGGAATTACAGGATGTCTTCGAGAGCAACTAAATGTACCTTCTGGTGAAAGACATGAATTGTGCAGAGGCGTTCATGCTGAGCAGAATGCGGTTGTTCAAGCTGCCATAAATGGTTCTTCTATTAGAGGAGCATCTCTTTACTGTACAAATCAACCTTGCGTAATTTGCTCTAAAATACTTATAAACGCCGAAATTAAAACTATATATATATCGGAACCTTATGAAGATAAACTTGCTCAGGAAATGTTAGCAGAAGCTGAAGTTGAAATGAATATTGTTGATAGAGAAACAGGTATATTAAAGAAATTACTATAATATATTTTTTAGATAAATAATCTATCTAGAATAAGTTTTTACATTATCATCTGTTATTATTTTAAAATTACCATTTAGAGATATTAACTTAACGATTTCACTTTTTACCGCAACATCTACTTGCCCAAGTAATTTGCCCTTTTTATCTAAACGAAAAAGTATTATTTGATGTTTTAGGCTACTCTTACCTAGTGTACCTTTAGTTTGCCCAATTATTACACCAATCTCAGCTCCATTATATAAGCTATAAATTCCAAGTGGAACAACATCAATATTAACTACACTTTCTAACATCTTACCCAAATTAAGTTCATAATATTTAGAAATTTTCTCCGACCATTTAACACTGCCATTTTTCTTTTTAAGGCAGTATATTTTTTCTGTTGTTACTACATAAATATATTTCCCCTGATCTCCTTCAAAAATTGAAACAGGTTCATCGAATGCTTTATCCCATTTTAGTTTACCTTCTGTTGTAAAAGTGTTTATCCAGCCGGCACCATATAATATAAAAAGATCGTTGATAGCAAAGATATTTTCAGTTGAGAAATTGTTATGAATATCTTTCTCTCGCAAAATAAAACCATTTTTTGTATTAATATAGAGTATCTTTAGTCTGTCTCCCCTATTTGATCTTGTTGGATATATCACTGAAACAAGAATCCCATTTTTTTCTGAAAATTGAATGTTATTATAACCAAGCATAAATGGTTTATAAGATTCTAGTAACTCCATTTTATTTGAGTATAACTTGAATTCTGTTCCATAATCATCAGAGAAATTTGAAATAATAAAATTTCCATTTTCGAGCATAATAATGTCGTGATCTTTTGATATTTGAAGCTTCTCTTCAGATTCCAGCAATGATCTATGAATTATTGTGTATCTTCTAACTTCTTTTGAAAAAGTTTCTTTTTCAATATCCCAAGAATTTTTTACTGTAAGAATGAAATCATTTTTTGTAGCTAGGAAGTGTTCACCCTTAGCAAATGGTATCTTTTTTCCTTTTTCCCAAATTATTCCTTCCTGAACATTTTCAGATAATAGATCATTAACAATTCCCAGATCCAAAACTGCGGGGTCAATTCTATTGGAATAATGACGGAAGATTTCATCTGTATCTCTATTTTGATATATATTTATTATGTTATCTTCTGTTTGAACAAGATCTATACTTTCTATTAGTCTTTGTGCAAAAATATTATCATATATCAAAAACAATAAAGTAATTAATGCAATTTTACGTAACATATACTTCCTCCGGATCTGTTTAGATCGCTTTTAAGTATAAAACAAGAAATGAGAATTATTAGATTTTGTAAATTAATCGAATTTGATCTTTAGATCATCATCGATTTTTGATTCAGGCTCTTTAGTTGAAATTGTATCGCCAACAGCTATACCTTCAATAATTTCAACCTGCTGAAAATTATTTATCCCTGTCTTTACAACAATACCTGCTCCAATTGAATCTTTTACTACTTTATAGACAATGTCATTCCCTTCATCATCAGAGAATATACAACGAATTGGTATAACTACAATATCTTTTCTCTCTTCACCTATTATTGTGATATTTGCAGTCATTCCAGGTTTTAATCTTTTATCAACTTCTCCCAACTCAATTTCCACTGGGAAAACTTTTACATTATTATAATTTATAGCCATTGCTGCAATCTTTGTTATACTTCCATCAAAAGTTTCATATGGATAAGCATCAACTTGAATGTTTACTTTCATTCCAACTTCAATTTTAGATATATCAACTTCGTTTATTTTTGTGTTTACTATCATTCTGCTAAGATCTGCAAGCTTAAGAATTACGGTTCCTGCAGAATATGAGCCGGAACTGGAAACAACCATTTCACCCTCTTCTACGGGTTTTAGGATTATTGTACCTGAAGCAGTAGAATAGAGTTTAGAAAGATTATCTGCAGATTCAATATCTTTAATTAATTCATATTGTTGAAGTGCAGAATCATAATTTATCTGAGCAGTTGAATAAGTATCTTTATAATTATCAAGTTCAGTTTCAGAAATATAATTATCAGCAAAAAGAGCCTTTCTCTTATTATATTTTTCTTTTGCATTTTCTAATTCAATTTCAGCTAGTTTTAAATTACTATTAACCCTTAAGATGGCTTCTGCTTGGTTATAATCCGGTTCTATCTCTGCTATAAGATCTCCTTTATTTACAAAATCACCTTCTTCTATATGAAATTTTACAAGTTCTCCACTAACTTGAGATTTTTGCTCAATCTCTCTAATTGGTTGGATCTCACCTGTTTCTTCAAGTTTTATAACAATGGTTCCAAGTTCAACTTGATGATTCTTAGCTTTCCCACCAAATTTTGATCTATCTTTTTTACCATTAGATACATTGCAACTGCTTATAAATATCAATGATATTATCAAAGTAGTTATAAAAAAAACTTTTTTCATTTTATCTCCAATTATATTAATTTAATTTTATATTATTTATATTCTAAGGCTTTTAAATCTAGTTTTTGCTCTTTACCGTCACGAATAATTCCAAAGTTTATTTTATCATCAACTGAAATATCAAATACTGCCAACTCCGCATCACGAGTATCATTTATATTATTTCCATTAATCTCTTTTATTATGTCACCCTCTTGTAATCCTGCATTCTCTGCAGGACTGTTTCTTTGAATAAAGTTTACTAAAACTCCGTCAAGACTTTTAAGTTTTAAATGAGAAGCAATTAGTGGATTGATCTCTTGAACTTTGAATCCAAACCAGATCTGCCGTATTTTTCCATATTCAATTAATTCACGTGCAGATTTTTTTACAGCATTAGCAGGAATTGCAAATCCTAAACCAATACTACCACCTGATTCAGAGAATATGAATGTATTAATCCCTATGATTTCCCCGTAGATATTCACAAGAGGGCCTCCGCTGTTCCCCTGATTTATTGCTGCATCAGTTTGAACCATGTGGCGGTAGATCTTACCATCTTTATTTTCAGCAAAGTCTCTGTTAATGGCTGATATAACACCAACTGACACACTT
>JABIME010000064.1 GCA_018654125.1 Candidatus Cloacimonadota bacterium | reverse complement strand
TTTTACCGGATACGGTTATATGAATGCTGACCTTGCTGTTAGTAAGCATATAAATGAAGCTCTTTTTGATAAACATGTGCCTACTGTTGGTGAGATCGTAAGTTTTACAAAAGCGAAATTCTTTGCCTCTTACAATTTTTCTGGAGTTGGAGTTGCTTTAACGCATGGATGTGCACTGCTTGGTGATCCAATGATAGAAATGATCTTACCTTATGATCAAAAACAAATTGATCTTAACAAATATAACCTGGCACAAGATGATACTTTAGAAATCAGCTCTCATGTTGGTCCGCAGATAACTAATGGAAAATTTGTAGTCTTCGATGAAGATGACTCACAACTTCCATTAAATCAATATTATCCTTTCGAAAGACCTGCAGTCAATGATATAATTTCAGTTTCAGATTTTATCGTCCCAGAAAACAGTGATCCAATTTATTCGCAATATGTAAAACTTTTTGCTTATGGAGAAGATGGAGAGATTACAGGTATCACAAATTTTACAGTTGGGCAATCTGCAATGGTGAATTTAGAAGTTATTCCTGATCCTCCGCAAGATGGAGATCCAATTAATATCCGTGCTGATTTCTTTGATGAAGAGGGATTAGCAGATATATATTTTGTTCTAGATGATGATGTAACTATAATTGAGATGATAAATTCAGAAGACCACACATATCAATTGGAAACACCACTTCCGGCATATTCAGCCGGAGATGAGGTCATATTCCAATTTAAAATTTTTAACACAGTTGGTGATTCAACATTAACTAATTTTGAGACGATAACGGTTGCTGGTCCGGATCTGGTAATTGAACATTTTGAACTTACAGACCATGAAAATTCACCAGCAGCAAAAGTACTTCTTAGAAATTCAGGATCAACAGTAGCAGGTTTATGTGACCTAAAACTTTACGACGTAACAGATGACACAATATTATTAACAACTATCCAGATCGATCCCTTGAGTGTTCTTGCAAATAGATGGGAATATATTCCGATCCCACTTCTTAATGGTGAGATAGAGTTCAAGGCTGTTGTTAATGAGAATGAAGAATTTTTCAATGAGATTCATTCGTTTAACAATACAATATATTCAGAAAGTTATTCTATAAATATGTTCGAGGTAGGAACACCTGGCTCACCTGTTTCTGCAATGAGCCTTGATGAAAATCTTCTCTGTGAATTCCCACCTGATTTTATAATTGAACCTGCAATTTTTTATATAAACTCAATTATTACAGATGAACCGATAGATCAACCTGATATAAATACGATCCTACCTGCAAACCCTACAATGTCGTTCTGTTATAAGATTGGAACCCTCGATGAATCATGTCTGGCAGATACAATAGGTCATTTCCAAAACGAGCAAATGGTAACACTTACTTTTAGCTATAATCCAACTGACTCGCTTACTCAAGCAATGGAAACTGAGGGAGATTTTAATATTTACAGATGGGAAAGCGAGTTTAGCAAATGGATAAAATATGGAGGTCTAATTGATTCCGTTGAAAATACCGTTACTTATGATGTTGACCGAACCGGTATATATTCCATTTTACAAAATAAAGATAATGAAGCCCCATTTATTGAAGCTAATGTCGAAGGACAAGAATACACTCAAACACTTAATTCAAGTCCCGGACAGGAATTTACACATGGTGGTTATATTTCTAAAGATGGAGTCATCTCGTTTGTGCTAATGGATGCTAATGGAATTGATGTTTTTGAAAATAATATAAGGCTTTATCTTTCTGATGGTTCTGAAGTTACGGAAATTGGAAGCAATGAATATTCTTTAACAATTGCTCCTGGAAATCTTAATCAAATCCCATTGAAGTATCAACTGAATGACCTTGTAAAAGGAACTTATTATATCACTTTAGAATGTCATGATGTTAATGGAAATGAAGAAAACCTGGAAATTGAATTCATTGTAAATGATGAATTTGACATATTGAATTTTGCAAATTATCCAAATCCGGTTAAGAATGCAACCGTGAATCATCATAATTCAGGCAGAACAAGATTCACCTATGTTCTTACGGATGATGCAGATAAAGTGAATATAAAAATTTATACTGTAAGTGGAAGATTAATTAAGACATTTAAAGATCTTCCTTCATCAGTTGGTTATCATGAATATCCTCGAACTGCTTTAGGTTGGGATTGCAGAGATAAAGATGGTTATTATCTAGCTAATGGAGTCTATTTTTATAGAATCACGGCAAAAAAAGGTAATAAAAAAATTGAGAAAACACAGAAAATGGCAATATTAAAATAGGTGATCAGAATGAAAAAAATAATCATTTTAATAACTGTACTGTTAATATTTTCTTCTCTTTCGGCAGGAAGATATGCTGGTGAATTTATGGTAATCGGTTCGGGAGTTCGTTCCTCAGGAATGGGAAAAGCATTTACAGCAATCGCAAATGATGGATCAGCAATTTATTGGAATGCCTCTGGTATTGCACAGATACGGCAAACCGAAATTGGACTTATGAGAGCTTTTTTATATAATGGACTCGCCTCTTATGATAATTTTAGTTTTTGCCAACCTCTCCCCAACGATGTAACTATCGGATTTAATTGGACACGGTTATCTATTGATGATATTCCCATTTTTTTAGAAGAACATTTGGTAGGAAATCCCAGCTTTCGATCAGCCTATTATGAGTATAATTTAACTGGAATTCCTGATGGAAATATGAGCAGCACAGATGATCTCTTCCAGTTTGCGTTTGCAAAACATTTGCATTATGATCTAAATCTAGGTTGGTTATTTTTTGATGTTCCATTTGAATTTTACATTGGTGGAAATATTAAATACATAAAACGTAGAATAGATGAAAGTATTGGGAACGGTACCGGATTCGATTTTTCACTTTTAAGCAGAACCAGCCTTGCTGTTCTATTTGAGAGAGACTGGTTAGGAGATTTCACTTTTGGAATTAATTTTCAGGATATTGGTGGAAGCAACATAACGTGGGATGTAGTTGATGATAATTCCGATCATCAAGATGAAGTTTTAATGAACAGCAAAATTGGAATGGCTGTAATCCAACCGCTTCCAAGTATTAATTCAACCATAACTATTTCGCAGGATATAGACTACATATACAGCACGATCTATCATTTTGGTGTTGAGTATAAATATAGTGATCTGGTAGAAGTTAGGTTAGGATATTATGATTCTAATTTCACTACAGGTATTACGATTATGTATAAAGATTTTGCACTAGATTATGCATTTCTCACTAATAATTTAGCAAGTACAAATCGTGTTGGCCTCAGAGTGAAATTTTAGCAGGGAGACCGAAAATGAGAATTAATTTATTATTTTTGTTTATATTAATAACACTCTTGGGATGCACCGGAGAAGAGAGTTTAGGAGTAGATACACAAGCCCCTAACAAACCACAATTAGTTATTCATCAAGGAGATACTGGTGACATTATTCCAGGATTTCAAGGTGATGCTGATACTTTGAATTTTTATAATACGTTTGATATAGATTTTGAAAATAATGGTATGGATGCTATGATGGAAGGAGATTGGATAAAAACACAATGGTTCCATCTTGAAGACTCTGATATAGATTATCTTAAAATCTTTAGATTTAGTGCAGAAGACTATTATGCTGACACACTTAGTTTTGTTCAAATAATTGATACCGTAAACTATGAAGAGCAAAATTATTATGTTGATAAAACTTCAATGACAAATAAAAATTATTTTTATTTTATAGAAGCATTTGATAATGCAGGAAATTCAACACTTTCTGATACAACAGGATATAAATTAATTGAAAAACCATTTTTAATATCTCCAAGTGATAATTATTCCTGCAGTAATATAAACGAGATAATCTTTGAATGGCAACAAATTGGATCAAATGCGAACATACATAGCTTACTGGTTTTTAATGAAGAAAGAGAACTTATTTGGCAAAATACACCATTAGACCAAGAAGATTTCATTGTTCCTTATGAAGGACCAGCTGTAGAATCTGGTTCTGTAATAATTTGGAGAGTTGATGCTTTTAGCTGGTCTTATACAACACCAAACCCTATCGATGGGAATTATTACATTGTAGAATCTGGAGCAGAATCTATAGAACGCTATATGTTCATAGATTAGTAAATTTTCTTGACTCAATGATATGAAAAAAATAATAAAAATTTGCAAGGAGAATAAATGAAGAAAGTCATTTTTATAATATTTTTATTGATATTAGCATTGAATTCTTGGGCTCAAACTGAAGGTGCCAGCAATTCAGGATATAATCCGGGAGCTGTTTATCAATATTCAGGTTCTCTTACAGGAACCCAGCAATTAAAAATTAGAACATATATTTGGGGACAGGTTAGAAATCCCGGACTATATATTGTTCCTGATGATACGGATCTGTTAACACTAATATCATCTGCTGGCGGTCCTACGGAAAATGCTAAGCTTTCCAAAATTCGAATAATCCGCACTACAGAAGAAGGAGATAAGGTAATCTGGATTGACCTCAAAGAATATTTGGAAACAGGGCAAGCAGAATTGATTCCAGTACTTAAACCAGGAGATACTGTAATTGTATCTGGTTCAACTTATTATGCCTTCACAAAAGCGGTTAATTGGCTATCTCAGATAGCCGTTATATTAAGTGTCTATGTAGCAATTTCAACTATTAGTAATTAAATAAATGAGGTAATATGAAAGATCAGTCCAACCAAGTTAAATTCAACGATGATTTTGAAGAACAGGAAATTAAACTAACCGATTATTTTAATATAATTGTTAGATTTAAATGGATTGTTGCATCAATTTTTTTAGCAGTATTTGTTGTATCTTTTATCTATACAGCAAAAGCGCCAAGAATTTATAAAGCAACATCTAAAGTTCTACTTGAAGATAAGATGGGAAGCAATCTATTCTTTACTTCAATGAACAATGAAGCATCTTCAATAAATAATAACATACAAATATTACAGAGTTTTCCCGTAATGACAATTGCAAATCAAATTCTTTCGAGACATAAAGATTACGATAGTTTCCCCATTTCACAAATCGATGGGCTTCCCGAAGCATATCTAAAAGGTAACATTGAGGTAGATACTGAACGCGAAACAGATATTTTAATAATTAGTTTTAACTCAACATATCCCTTAGAAGCAAAAGAAGCTGCAAATGCTGCAGCAAATGCTTTAATGCAACAGGATACAGATTATGCTAGAAGGGAATTTAGAAATGCAAGAGAATTTTTGGCAAATCAGCTTGATGAACATGACCGCAGATTGCGTTCAGCAGAAGAAGAGCTACGAACATATAAAATTGAGCACGGTGTTTCCATGCTTTCGGAAGAGACTCAAAAACTCATTGAACAATCTTCTGATCTTACTGCTATGCTCTCGGAATCTGTGACAGAATTAGATGTTGCAGATAACCATTTGAATTTCCTAAAAGAAGAGTTAGCAGAGCAGGATATTTTTTTGGCAGATGTAAATTCTGTACTTTCATCTCCCCTGCTTGAACAACTTAAACTTGAAACGGTAACCCTCCAAACTCAATATATTAATTTTTTAACCAAGTCTGAATATTCTCCAGATCACCCTGAACTTGTAGCATTAAAAAGCTCTATTGAAAGTGCAAAACTTAAACTTAACGAAGAGTTGCAAAGAATTCTACAAGTTAAGTCTGGATCTGCAGATCCACTGATGTTCCGTTCAAGCTTAATAGAGAAAATTTCTACAGCTCAGATTGATCAAAATATAAAGTCATCTAAAGTTATCAGTTTGCGCAAAGCTGTAGAACAATATAATGAAAGGATGTCGCAGCTTCCGGATACTGAAGTTCAATTAGCCAGATTAGAACGTAATTATAAGATCAATGAAAAAACATATACAATGTTGATTGAGAAATATGAAGAAGCAAAGATCGCTGAGAAATCTAAAATTGGTAAGATAAGAATTGTGGAAGAGGCAAGAATTCCAGAGTCACCAATAAAACCAAACAAAAGAATGAATATGATGATAGCTATTGTACTGGGACTAGGTCTTGGTATTGGTGCGGCACTTCTTATTCACTCTTTAGATTCTAAGATCAGAACATTTGATGATGTTCGTAAATTTGTATCATTACCTGTTCTAGGAACCATCCCTCATATTCAGAGCGATGATATGGAGTTAGATAACCTTGAGCAGGAGATCTCTTCCGCAAAAGGATCTGACAAAGATAAGTATGAGCAGATCCTTCAGCAAGTTCAGGCTAGATTGATAACCAATTACTCACCAAAATCTTCAACCGCTGAAGCGTTTAGAATTTTACGTACAAATATTATTTCAAGAAAGAAAAATTCTGACTGCACAACACTGCTTATAACAAGTTCAGGTCCTAAAGAAGGGAAATCAACAATTCAAGCAAACATGGCTACTGCATTGGCTCAAATGGATGCTAAAGTAATTTTAGTAGACCTTGACCTTAGACGTCCGATGGTTCACACAATTCTGGGTTTTGAAAAAGAGACTGGCATGAGTGATTTTCTTATGGATAAAACTACTAAGATTGAAGATATTGTTAAGCCAACAAATATTAAGAATCTAGATATTATCACCAGTGGAATCATACCTCCGAACCCATCAGAGTTACTTGCATCTAAGCGAATGGATGACGCACTTCGAGATCTTAAAGAAAAATACGACTATATTCTGTTCGATTCTCCGCCTGTGATTGCAGTAACAGACTCAATGGTTATGGCCAATAAAGTTGACCTGTTAATTCTTGCTATCCGTGTTGATCAGGCAGATAAAAATGTTGTTAGAAGAACAAAAGAACTTCTAGAAAATATCAAGGTAGATATTACTGGAGTTGTTATTAACGGAATCCAACCACATAGATATTATAATAGCTACGAATATAATTATTATTATTTTTATTATTATGGTAAGAGTGAAGAAAAAAAATCTAAGAATAAGTTCTTCGGCAAAAATAAATCTCTTTCTTGATGTTCTAGCAAAACGTCCTGACGGATATCATCAGATAAGAACAATTTTCTCTGAAATTGGGCTTGCTGATATATTAAATTTTGCTTTGACAAAAAAAGGTAGTGTTAAAATTTTGTCAGACAGAGACTTTGTAAGTGTAAAGGAAAATTTAATTTACAAAGTTGCGGTCTTTATAAAAGAGAAATATAATGTGAAATTTGGTGTGGAAATAAATTTGCAAAAAATAATTCCCATTTCGGCAGGAATGGGTGGTGGAAGCAGTAATGCAGCCAGTACGATCATGGCTCTTTCAGAGCTCTGGGATCTTGATCTTCCTAAAGAAGAAATGCATGAAATTGCAAAAAACTTTGGAAGTGATATCAATTTCTTTTTAGAAGGTGGCTGTGCTTTAGGTGAAAATCGCGGAGAAAAGATATCCTATCTTAAGCAAATACAACTAGATAATATCTTTCTGGTAAATCCCGGATTTGGGGTTTCCAGCAAAGAAGCTTATGATGCAGTTTTATTAGATAATCATGAAAATAACAATTGGACAAAACTTATTGAAGAAGAAAATACTCTATGGTGTTTCAACAAACTTCAGGAAGGTGTTAGTAAAAAATTCCCCGAGATCAAAAAAATATTAGAACATCTATTGGAAAACGGGGCTGAGCAAGCAATCTTATCTGGGAGCGGAGCTACAGTAATTGGCTTCTGTCCCGATAGAATAACTGCAGAGAAATTTTCGGAACATTATTCTGATATAGGTTATTGGAACTACATTACTAAAACGAAAGGAGTACAAAATGAACATTACAGATGTTAAAGTTTTTCTTAGAGAAAGTAATCAGCTTAAAGCATTCGTTAATATTGTAATAGACGATGCATTCATCATTAGAAACATTAAAGTTATCGAAGGAGATAATGGACTTTTTGTTGCAATGCCAAGCCGTCGAGTAAGCTCCGGAGAATATCGTGATATCGCTCATCCAATAAATACAGAAACAAGAAATATGATTGAGCGTGTTATAATAGAAAAATATAAAGAAGTTCTTCAAGATGCTTTGTCATCAGCCAATGAAGGTTCTGAAAAAAAGGTTGAAGAGCCTGTTAAAGAACCATCAGATGAACCTGCTGCAGAATAAATATTAATGTTTTCAAGATTAAAAATATTTACTGGAAATTCTAATATTGAATTAGCAAATGAGGTTTCGAAACTTTCTGGAATTCCATTAGGAGATGCCGAAGTTTTTAAATTCTCAAATGATAATTCTTTTGTTAAGATCAACGAGAATGTTCGAGGTGCTGACACTTTCATAATTCAACCAACTTGTTTCCCTGTTAACGATAGTGTTATGGAATTATTCATCATGATTGATGCACTCAAGCGTGCTTCAGCAGCTAGAATTAATTGTATTATTCCGATTTTTGGATATGCTCGTTCAGATAAAAAGGATCAACCCGGTGTTGCTATTACTGCAAAATTAATTGCCGATCTTCTTACAAAAGCAGGTGCAAATAGAGTTGTAGCGATGGATCTTCATTCAGATCAGATACAAGGTTTTTTTGACATCCCTGTTGATCACCTTTATTCAACCCCAATATTTGTTAGATATTTTAAAGCAAATCTTGATCTATCAAATACTGTTGTTGTTTCACCGGATACTGGTGGAACTGCAAGAGCAAGATTTTTAGCTGAACGGCTCAATTGCTCTTTAGCAATTGGTGATAAGCGAAGAGTTGGGAATAATGATAAAGCAGAAATTCTTAATATCATTGGAGATGTTGAGGGAAAAACGGCAATCCTGTTTGATGATATCATTGATACTGGCGGAAGCTTATGCAAGATGTCTAGAGCACTTATGGACCAAGGTGCAAAGGAAGTTTATGCTGCGTGTGCTCATGGAATCCTTTCTGGGAATGCAATTAGCAATTTAGAAGAATCACCAATAAAAAAATTATTCATTACAAATTCAGCTCCTTTAAACAAAGAGAAAGCTAAATGCAAGAAGATCATACAGCTTTCTATCGCTGAATTATTAGCTAATGCAATTAAGAAAATTCACATTGAAGAATCTTTAAGTATCTTATTTAGATAAAACATAAAATCCACAGAGTGGGATTTCAACGGAGGAAGTAATGAACATAAA
>JABIME010000063.1 GCA_018654125.1 Candidatus Cloacimonadota bacterium | reverse complement strand
TGGATGACTAAGGCCGGTCTGCCGGTTTCTACATCTCAAGCTATTGTTGGTGCAATTATAGGTTGGAACTTCTTTTCGCATACAGCTACAAGCATGAGCTCACTTTCAAAGATCGTAGGAACCTGGGTGTTCTCTCCTATCTTATCTGCACTATTTGCATTTCTGTTTTTTCATATAACAAAGAGAATTGTTGAAAGATCTAAAATTCATTTGTTGCGCCTAGATTCTTATACGCGAATTGGGTTGCTAGTTGTTGGAGCGTTTGGTTCTTATAGTTTGGGAGCAAATAATATTGGTAACGTGATGGGAGTTTTTATTAATTCCTCTCCATTCAAAGATATTACTCTAGCAGGATTACTACATCTTTCATCTATACAGCAACTATTCCTATTAGGTGGTATTGCAATAGCCTTTGGTGTATTTACTTATTCCAAAAAAGTAATGATGACCGTTGGATCAGGAATATTTAAGCTTTCTCCTGTAACAGCACTGGTTGTTGTTTTGGCAAGCTCGATAACCTTATTTCTATTTGCATCGCAAGGATTGCACGATCTTCTAACTTCGCTTCATTTACCAGCATTCCCTTTAGTTCCAGTTTCTTCCTCACAAGCTGTTGTTGGATCAGTGATGGGAATCAGTTTGGCAAAAGGCGGACGAAATATTAATTACAAGAAGCTTAGCCAGATAAGTATGGGCTGGGTAGCAACACCACTTGCATCAGCAATATTGGCTTATGTTGCACTTTTCTTTATGCAGAATGTTTTTATGCAGAGCGTTTTTAAATAATGGAGATTTTATGAAAAAACTATTGTTTATTCTTTTATTAACTCTACTTCTTTTCACATCATGTAAAAAAACTAATGAAGAATTTTCATTTCCGGAAAAGCCAGTAACAATAATTGTTTATACAGGTCCGGGGGGGTTGATTGATATTACTGCACGTAAATTTGCAGATGTTGCATCCAAATATTCCGAAGCTACATTTGTAGTTGAGAATAAGCCCGGTTCTGGTGGTATAGTTGCAATGAAAAGACTGCTTCAATTACCATCGGATGGTTATACACTTTTTGCCTGCACAAAATCAAATATTTCTAAGATTGTTTCTACAGGCGGTGAAGCTTATATAGAAGGAATAGATTGGGCTGCGATGATGATGGCAGACCCAGAATGTGTAATAACTCACAAAAAGCAAAATGTAAACAGTTGGGAAGATATTGTTGCTGATGCGAAAGCTAAAGATGGTAACCAACTTTGGTTAGGCCCTGCAAATGGTGGGCTGGATCATGTAACTGCTTTAAAAATTTGGGATGAAGCAGGAATAGAAGCTAAGTGGATTCCATTTAAAAGTGGAGGTAAAGCCAGAGCTGCATTATTGGGTGAACAAGGTGTAGCTTATGTGGGAAATCCACGCGAAGTTCTTGGAAATGACGATCTGCAGATTGCAGCTGTTTCCAGTTCTAAAAGATTAGCTCAATTTCCTGATGTTCCCACTTTTAACGAATTGGGAATAAGTGGTTTAGATAACGAATTCATGTGGCGCGGATTCGTACTAAAAAAAGGAACTCCCCCTGAAATTAGAGAATGGTTTGAAAAACTCTTTACTAAAGTAAATAATGACCCTGAATGGCGTGAATATTGGGAACGCGGTGGTATAGACGTTATTTACAAAAGTACCGATGAATTTACAAAACTAGTACATACAGATAAGGAACAATTCACTCATTACCTTCAAAAAATTGGTATCATAAACACCGAGGCAACGAATTTGATTGCAAAACTTTCTACAGGTAAATCATTATATTTTCTCGTTATTTTCTCTGTAATCATCTTTCTTGTCATTTGGTTTTTTGTAAGTCGTTCACCAAACAATAAATATTTTAGTAAGATCATACTCCCTATATTTTTCATCATACTTTCAATCATTCTTTTCATTATTTCATTCTCTTTCCCAAATAACGAAAAAGTAGGACCTTCGGTAATCCCTCGACTTTGGATCATTATATTGATTCCCTTAAATATATATCTTCTGATTGATATTTTACGTCATAAAAAGAAGGTCGAACATAAAGAGGAGAACCAAAAAACCGTATTCGGTTTCATCGGATTATTGATACTTTACTTGATCAGCATCTTTTATCTTGGATATTTCATAAGTTCATTTGTTTTCTTATTTATAGGAATGTATATGCTGGATTATCGTAAATATCTAACAATAATTCTTATTTCTGCAGGCTGGTTATTATTCTCATATTTAGTATTTTTTAAGCTGCTATATGTTCCACTGCCAATAGGCAAATTAATTGAAATGATATTTTGAGGATAGATATGGAAATATTAACAAATATGGCTCAGGGATTTGGTTTTGTATTAGGATGGCAACCAATATTATTTATTGTCTTAGGTGTAGTAATGGGAATTTTAGTCGGTGCAATGCCGGGCTTATCTCCTTCGATGGGAGTTGCATTACTCGTACCTTTCACGTATGCGATGTCACCAACTTTAGCATTAATACTTCTTGTTTCTATCTATATCGCTGCTAATTATGGTGGTTCGATAACCGCAGTAACGATCAATGCTCCGGGAACACCATCGGCAGTAGTCACATCATTTGATGGCTATCCACTAACTAAACAAAATAAACCCGGAATGGGATTGGGAGTTTCTTTGGTTTCATCTACAATTGGTGGTTTTATTGGGACCATAATATTAATTTTATTTAGTGTGCAATTGGCTAAAGTAGCAGTTAAATTCCATCCAGCTGAGTATTTTGCTTTAGCAATTTTTGGGCTTACAACTGTTGCAACTCTCGGTGGAAAAAATTGGGTGAAAGCATTCATTGCTGCGATGTTTGGCCTGCTAATTAACACTGTCGGAATTGATCCCATTTCAGGCGTCAGCAGATTCACTTTCGGTTCGGTTCATCTTTACGACGGATTTTCTTTAATTCCGGCTTTGATCGGACTTTTTGCTCTTAGCGAAGTATTTAAGCAGA
>JABIME010000062.1 GCA_018654125.1 Candidatus Cloacimonadota bacterium | reverse complement strand
TCAAGAGAGATTCTTTTTGCGGCTTTATCTATCTTTACAACTCGTATTTTGAATTCTTCTCCAACATTTTTACTATCCAGATCTATTTTTGCAATTTTTATTTTGGAAGCAGGAAGTAAACCTGTGAGTCCGTCACTTATCTTAATAAAAGCTCCAAAATTAACAACATTCTCTATAACACCGGATACTACATCACCTTCATTGATAGTCTCACCAATAATATCCCATGGATCTGGTTGAAGAGCTTTAAGTGATAGAGAAACTTTCTTATCTTCAAGATTGATCCTTAATATTTGTGCATCTACTATATCACCTTCATTAACAACTTCCGAAGGATTATTGATACGTCTTCCTCGAGATAATTCTGAAATTGGGATTAATCCTTCAACACCAGGTTTAATTTCAACGAAAGAACCGAAAGAAAGATTTCTAACAACTTTACATGTTATAACTTCACCTTCTGTTAATTCACGAAGAACTGCTTCAACCGGATTTTCCTGAAGTGCTTTCATGCTTAAAGAGATCTTGTCTCCTTTTATCTTGATAACTTTAGCTTTGATTTCATCACCTATATTTAATACTTCAGATGGAGATTCGATATGTCCCCAAGAAAATTGTGAAATATGCAAAAGCCCATCTACTCCACCAATATCAACAAAAGCACCAAAATTTGTAAGCCTTGTAACAACACCATCTACAACAGAATCAAGTTCAAGCTTTTTTAACATTTCTTTTCGTAACTTTTTCTTTTCTACATCCAGAATTTTCTTTCTGGAAACAACAATATTTTTACCTTTATCTTTAAAATCAATAATTCTGAAATCATAAATTTGATTCATGAATTTTTTTGGTTCTATTACTATCTTATCATCTATATGAGAGATCGGGCAGAATGCCTTGATCCCTGAAATATCTACTATGTAACCGCCTTTGGTCATAGATTGAACTTTTCCATTTACAGGAATTTTTTCTTCAAAAGCATCATGAAGAATATTCAGATTAACAGATACAAGACTTTTTGCAATAAGTGTTTCTGTTTCGGTATCTTTTACAATATATCCTTCTAGAGTATCGCCAATTTTATATGATAACTCACCTGATTTATCAGAGTAGTCCATCTTCTCGGCATAAACATCTCTTTTACCACCAAGTGTTACAAAAATATATGAGTCTGTAACATTAATGATCTCACCAGATACTTTATCACCAATTTCAAGCTGCTTGATATTTACAAGCGAATCTTCTAACATCTGCTCAAAATTTTCACCTGCAGATTCTTCAGCTAGATCATCTTGCACTACTTCTTCTACAACTTCTTCATTTTGTACTTCAGCTTCTACTTGTGTTTCTGTTTGAGGTTCTTCTGTATTATCTTCAGTTTTTTCTGTTGTAATTTCCTCATTTTGTGTTGGTTTTTTTTCAATCTTCTCTTCGGAAGCGTTCTTAACCTTTTCAGGTTCTACGACTTTTTCTTCTTTCGTTACCATACTGTCTCCTGTTGATTTTTTTCAGTGTCAAAAAGATTTCATAAGTTACTTTGTCCAGATTTTTTTGTCTTTAGAATTAATATATCTTTTTATTTTATATTAAATTAACAAAATCCAAAAAGAAATTTCTTGACTCGTCATCTTATCATATCAGATATGTCTCATATGAGATATAGGAGGGTACATGATAGATGATTTTGTGATACTAAAATTATCAAAATTATTCAATATAATTTCTAATGAAATAAGAATCAAAATAATTTATACTTTAATGGAAAATGATTCATTAACTGTAACCGAGCTATCAGAGAAGATAGGAATTCCCCAAAACACTTTATCTGCCCATTTAAAAATACTACATGAAGGTGCTTACCTGATCAAAGAACAAAAATGGAGAAATGTTCACTATACTATAAAGGAACCGAAACTCAAAGAGATATTAGAAATTGGCTCTTTAGTTTTATTCAATAAATGGGAAGGTAACTGGGAAAAAATAGCTGATGCAAAAAAGAAAATTGAGAGAATAAATAAAAATAAAGAGGCATAAGAATGGAAAAAATAATACCAAGATGGGAATGGAGAACTTTTGGAGAGGACCTTTCCAAAGGAGAAAAAAATATAAAAACATATGGGAATGCACGACATAGAGAAAGTAAGGAGATCTATATCCTATCAAAGAATAGCAATGATAACACAAAGATCCGAGATGAACTGATGGATATAAAATCACCAATTAGAATTAGTGAAGAAACTGGCTTGGAACAATGGACAGTTCTAGCAAAATCAGCATTTCCAATCCATATTAATGATCTTGCGCTTGTTTATAAAGCTTTCGGATTACAAATGCCATATCTTGAAAAGGATGAATATTCATATGAAGAATATATTGAAGATCTAATTGGGAAGCATCCTGATCTGAAAATGATAACTGTTGAAAAAAATCGTCACGGATATTTGATAGATGATGCAATTGTAGAAATAGCTGAAGTAAAATTCAACGAATTTGAAACTAAAACTATAGCTGTTGAGCATGCTGACATGGAAATAGTATTAAATACAGTAAAAAAATTAGGATTAGTTGAATATGAAAATGTAAATTATATAAAAGCAATGAAACGAGCTTTTGGATTTAAATATTGAATAATTGGATTTGTTAACTCAAGGATGTAATAATGGATAAATATGCAATACTAGATATCGGGACAAACTCGATCAAATTTTTTCTATTTTCTATTGAAAATGGAAAATTGACAACAATCATTGATACAAATAATATTTCAAGATTGGGTGAAGGACTTCTAAAGACAGGGATTATTTCAGATGAAGCAATGGATAGGAATATTGAAGCTTTACGTGGATTCATGAAAAGCGCTAAAGAAGAGAATGTAAAAGAGATAACTGCAGTTGGCACAATGTGCTTACGAACGGCAAATAACAGCGATGTATTCCTAAAAAAAGCTAAAGAAGAATTAGGGCTAACTATTAAAGTGATTCCAGGAGAAGAAGAGGCAAGATTATCTTATCTGGCAGTATTATCCACAATTGGAAACACTGATAAAAATGTTGTAGTTTTCGATACCGGTGGAGGTAGTACCGAATTTATTTTCGGAAAAGGAGCTAATCTAAATAATCGTATCAGCCTGAATTTAGGTGCAGTTCATCCTACCGAAGAATTCTTAGTTTCTGATCCTGTAACAAATGATGAGCTAAAGAAAATGCAAGATCATATGATGGATTTTTTTAGTGAAAAAATTACTGAGAAAAAAGCCGATTATCTCATTGGTATTGGTGGAACAGTAACAAGTATGGGTGCTGTTATGCATAAAATGGTTAAGTATGATCCAAAAATAATTCAAGGTTCTCAAATGTCTTTAGAAGAAGTGAAAAGACAAATAGAATTATATCAAAACAAAACTATCGAAGAACGAAAACAGATTCCGGGACTTCAGCCCAAAAGAGCAGATGTAATATTAGCTGGAGCAGGGATTATAAATGCTATCATGGAAATTTTCGAGATTGATTCTTTTACTATTAGTGATCGCGGTTTGAGACATGGTTTAATGTTTGATAAATATTTAAGATAGAAGACGAGGAGATTAATATGCCAAAGTTTTTTAATAGCAAATCTAAACAATTGGAAGGGGATATTGATGGTTTCCTTGATCGTGTAACCACTGCGGGATTGATCTTTCAAGAAGGTGTAAAAGCATATGTAAAAGGGAAGAAAGATAAATTCGAGAAAAATTTCAAAGATATTACAGATCTTGAAAGTGATGCAGATAATATTCGACGTGACATTAAGCACAAACTTTATACATACATGCTTATCCCTGAATCTCGTGGAGATGTTTTGGGTCTTTTAGAAACCCTTGATGATATCGTAGATATCTGTGAGAAAGTACTTGAACAATTCTCCATAGAAACTCCCGAAATTCCTGAATTCCTGAAAAGTGATTTTATTGAACTTGCCGAACTTTCTTCAAAGGCTGTAGAAGAGGTTGTAAAAGGTGCACGTGCCTTTTTTAGAGAGATTGGTATGGTTAGCGATTACGTGAACAAAGTACACTTTTACGAACATGAAGCAGACGATGTAGAAGAACATTTAAAAAGAAGAGCTTTTAATAGTGATGAAATCAAACGTTTCAGTCATAAAGTTCACATGAGATATTTTGCTGAGAAGATCGCTGCAGTTTCTGATGTTGCAGAGTCAGTAGCAGAACGACTTTCTGTTTATGCTATCAAACGTAGGATCTGATCTTAATTTAGAGAGAATGATTTTATGTTAACAATAATATTTTTCTTATCAAGTGGATTATTTTTGGGCTGGTCACTCGGTGCAAATGATGCAGCAAATATATTTGGAACAGCTGTGGGCACCAAGATGATTAAGTTTAAGACTGCAGCCTTAATATGTAGTATTTTCATAATCTTAGGAGCTGTTGTAAGTGGTGCTGGTGCATCACATACATTAGGTGAATTAGGTGCTGTAAATCAGTTGGCTGGAGCATTTATAGTTGCATTGGCTGCTGCTGTAACTGTGATGTGGATGACTAAGGCCGGTCTGCCGGTTTCTACATCTCAAGCTATTGTTGGTGCAATTATAGGTTGGAACTTCTTTTCGCATACAGCTACAAGCATGAGCTCACTCTCTAAGATAGTAGGGACATGGGTATTTTCTCCAATCCTATCTGCATTTTTTGCTTTCTTGTTTTTTCATCTTACAAAAAGAATCGTTGAAAGATCTAAAATTCATTTGATGCGCCTAGATTCTTTTACGCGAATTGGGTTGCTAGTTGTTGGGGCGTTTGGTTCTTATAGTCTGGGTGCAAATAATATTGGTAACGTGATGGGAGTTTTTATTAATTCCTCTCCATTCAAAGATATTACTTTATCTGGTTTGTTCAGCCTTTCATCTATTCAACAATTATTTTTATTAGGTGGCATTGCAATAAGTTTTGGTGTATTCACCTATTCTAAAAAAGTAATGATGACGGTTGGCTCAGGGATATTCAAACTTTCTCCTGTAACAGCGCTGGTTGTTGTTTTGGCAAGCTCAATAACCTTATTCCTATTTGCCTCGCAAGGATTGCACGATCTTCTAACTTCACTTCACTTACCAGCATTCCCCTTGGTTCCGGTTTCTTCCTCGCAAGCTGTTGTTGGCTCTGTAATGGGAATAAGTTTAGCAAAGGGCGGAAGAAATATTAATTACAAAAAGCTTAGCCAGATAAGTATGGGCTGGGTAGCAACACCGCTTGCATCTGCAATATTAGCTTATGTTGCACTTTTCTTTATGCAAAATGTTTTTATGCAGATCGTTTTTAAATAACGGGGATTCTATGAAAAAAATATTGTTTATTCTTTTATTAACTATACTTATATTAGTATCATGTAAGAAATCTAATGATGAATTTTCATTTCCAGAAAAGCCAATAACAATAATAGTTTATACGGGACCAGGTGGATTAATAGATATAACTGCACGTAAATTTACCGATGTTGCATCTAAATATACAGAAGCTACATTTGTGGTGGAAAATAAACCGGGCTCAGGTGGAATTGTTGCAATGAAAAGATTGCTTCAATTACCATCGGATGGTTACACACTTTTTGCATGCACAAAATCTAATATTTCTAAGATCGTGTCTACCGACGGTGAAGCTTATATAGAGGGAATAGATTGGGCTGCAATGATGATGGCAGATCCGGAATGTGTAATAACTCATAAAAAGCAGAAAGTAACTAGCTGGGAAGATATTCTGGCTGATGCAAAAGCTAAAGATGGTGATCAGCTTTGGTTAGGCCCTGCAAACGGTGGATTGGATCATGTGACCGCATTAAAAATTTGGGATGAAGCAGGCATAAAAGCAAAGTGGATCCCATTTAAGAGCGGTGGAAAAGCCAGGGCAGCTCTACTGGGTGAACAAGGTGTGGCCTATGTTGGAAATCCACGTGACGTTCTTGGAAAT
>JABIME010000061.1 GCA_018654125.1 Candidatus Cloacimonadota bacterium | reverse complement strand
TTTTAGATGTATCGAAAAAATAAAGAATTATAATTTTTGTAAATTCTTATTTAAATTTATTTCGTTTGACCAATAAAATAAACTACTCAAAGTATGTTACAGGGGTAATATGAATTGGGATGAGCATACAAAATACTATGATTGGGAATTTGATCTGATCTGTACTAAGCAAAGAAATGATATTCGTATATGGAAAGCACTCGCTTCTGAATTTGGATACCCGATCCTTGAATTGTGTTGCGGTTCTGGAAGGGTGACGCAAGAATTGATAAAAGAAGGACACAACATTACGGCAATAGATAATTCAAGTGAAATGCTTGATGTTCTTAGAGCTAAGAATCTTCCTAACCTAAAAATTATAAATTCTGATATGAAATCTTTTAAATTGGGTAAACAATTCAAATTTGTATTTATAAGTTATTCCTCATTTCAGCAGCTTCTCACACTTGAGGAACAAATAAAGTGCTTGAAAAACATTCAAGAGCATCTTGAAGATAAGGGAGTGCTGGCAATGGATATTAATCCGCGTATTTGCGAAGGTGAAGAGATATTACCAACAACACATTCATATACAGCAGAATATCCAGTTAATGAATCCACCGTAACAATGTACACATCACATATTATAGACAGGATCAACCAAATAAAACACTGGAAAGATGAATATTTACAAATTGCCAAAAATGGGGAAGAACGAAGAACATACGTTGATATCTCATTGAAAGAGTGTAGTTTAGATTATATGAAATTATTATTTGAAAAATGTAATTTTGAAATTATAAATATTTATGGAGATTTTGATAAAGGAGAAGTTACAGATGATTCTGAGAATTTGATTTATGTTGTAAAAAAAAGTCTATTTTAAAAAAATGTTTATAAATCTTTTTCGAATTTATTAATTTATTACTAATAATTATATTTTCACATTTTCATCTTGACGCAAAATCGAAAATATTTTTTCTGCAAACAGATGTTGAATGATTTATTATAAATCATCATCAAATCTATCTTCGGGGCAGGGTATTATTCCCGACCGACGGTGAAAGTCCGTGAATCAGGTATTTTCCTGATTGATTCGGTGAAATTCCGAAACCGACAGTAGAAGTCTGGATGGGAGAAGATAGGAAGAAAAGGCAATAACCTTTTCTTTTTAGCCCCGATGAACGGGGTATTTTTTTTGCTCCTTCATCGGACATAAATCTCCCAAATACAATTCTGCTCCACTGGAGTTTACGTGAACTATATGAAATATGCTATAGAATTAGCAGAAGAATTCAGAGGAAAGACCAGCCCAAATCCTTTGGTGGGAGCAGTTGTTGTAAAGAATGGAAAAATTATCGGCAAAGGTGCACATCAGTTTTCCGGTGGTCATCATGCTGAAGTTTATGCTTTGGATGAAGCTGGAAAGAAGGCAAAAGGTGCCACTCTTTATGTAACGCTGGAGCCATGCTGTCATCATGGGAAAACACCTCCCTGCACAGGTAAGATCATCGAAGCCGGAATATCTAAAGTAGTTATAGCTGTAAAAGATCCCAATCCTCAGGTCGCAGGTAAAGGGATTCAACAGCTCAAAGCTGCAGGTATTATTGTAGAAACAGGAATTTTGGCAGAGGAAGCCAAAAAGCAAAACGAAGTTTTCTTTTATTACATAAAAACCCATAAACCATTTGTGATTGCCAAATCTGCCATTTCTCTCGATGGGAAAATAGCCACTTCTATTGGTAATGCAAAATGGATTTCCAATGCTGTGTCGCGAATCAAAACTCATGAATTACGAAATCAAGTAGATGCAATTCTAATTGGGAAAAATACGTTGATCAACGATGATCCAAGCCTTAATGTGAGATTAGATTCAATTACAGAAGGACCACAAAAGATCATTATTATTCCTAAACTCGATATTTCTGCAGAACAGCTATCTAAGATGAAAGTTTACAATTGGTCAATTTCGAAACAACTTATTGTTATTTGTCATAAATATTATGCGAAAAATAACATTATTAAAGAGTTCCAAAAATATGATATTCAAGTCATCCCAGTATCTGGTACTCCGGAAACCCTAATAGTTGAAGAAATCCTTACAGAACTTGGTCAACGAGAAATTACAAGTTTGCTGTTAGAGGGTGGAGGTGGAGTTTATACTTCTTTTATTGAAGCCAATTTGATAAATAAATTCCATCTTTTTCAGGCTCCGATTCTAATCGGCAATGATGGAATTCCCATGTTGAAAGATTTATCAATTGATACAATCGATTCTGCTTATCAATTAGACAATATCAAAATCGTAAAACTGGGCGATAATCTACACATTGAAGGTTATCTAAATACAGGTAAACTTCCAATGAGCGAGGAGAAATAAATGTTCACTGGAATAATTGAAGAGATCGGCAAAATTACTGAAATCAAGAAAATAGGGAAAAATAATTCACTCACAATTTCTTGCAAAACGGTTTTGGAAGATATAAAACTCGGTGACAGCATTGCTGTTAACGGAATTTGTCTTACTATTTCCAAATTCGATAATACGAGTTTTACATCTGATGTGATGCCTGTTACTTTCCAAAAATCGCATATTGGAAACTATTGTATAGGGGAATTAGTTAATCTGGAAAGAGCTTTGCAACTGCAATCTCGTCTGGGTGGGCATCTGGTGAGCGGACATATAGATGGAACTGGAAATATCAAATCAATTACTAAGTATGAAAATGCAACAAAATTCAAAATTCAAATCGATTCTGAACAAAGGAAATACTTTATAGTGGAAGGTTCTATCTGCATTGATGGGATAAGTCTAACAATTGCAGAATTGGAGCAAGATTATCTTACTACTTCCATCATTCCTGAAACAATGAGAAACACAACCCTGCAGTACAAAAAAACGGGTGATAAAGTAAATATCGAAAGTGATTTACTAGGGAAGTATCTTTATAATTTCCTGCAATACAAAGGAAAAGTGAAAAGCAATATATCAATACAATTTCTGGCAGAACATGGTTATGCATAATGGAGAAAATAATGATAAACACAATTGAAGAAGCTTTGTATGAATTAAAAAAGGGAGAAATGGTGATTGTGGTGGATGATGAAGACCGCTAGAATGAGGGAGACTTGGTAATTCCTGCAGAATGTATTTCACCAAAAAGTATCAATTTCATGATCAGCCAGGCAAAAGGATTGGTTTGCATGCCAATGACTGGTAAAGATTTGCAGCAATTGAAACTTGATCAAATGGTTACTAAAAATACTGACAATAATCAAACTGCTTTTACTGTTAGTGTCGACCACAAATCCAACTCCACGGGTATTTCTGCATTTGATCGAGCTGCCACAATTCTGGAACTCATCAATTCTAATAATACCGAAAAAGACTTTCGCAGACCTGGTCATATTTTTCCTTTGCAAGCTATGAGTGGTGGAGTTTTGGAACGAGCTGGTCACACAGAAGCAGCAGTCGACCTGGCCAGATTATCCGGTTTCCATCCTGCTGGAGTAATTTGTGAAATTATCAATCCTGATGGAACGATGGCAAGAGTACCGGACTTAATGAAGTTTGCAAAAAAGTGGCAATTGAAATTGATCACGATCAAAGATTTGATCGAATACCGTTTGCAGAATGAATCTTCTATAAAAAGAGAAACAGGTAAGATCGAACTTCCCACCAAATGGGGCAATTTTAAAATGATCGGTTATTCCAGTTCAGACTCTAATGAACCACATATCGCACTAA
Source organism: Candidatus Cloacimonadota bacterium (assembly GCA_018654125.1). Next base: position 10,030 of record JABIME010000061.1, on the reverse strand, counting down.
TAAAAGGTAACCCAACAAGTAAAGTAAAACCTGTTATGTGTCGTGTTCACTCGGAATGCTTTACTGGAGATCTACTAGGAAGCCTGCGTTGTGATTGCGGAGATCAGCTTTCCAATGCTATGCAGAAGATCGATGAAAATGGTGAAGGGGTACTCATTTACTTGCGGCAAGAAGGAAGAGGGATTGGATTATTGAATAAATTGAAAGCCTATGAATTGCAGGATGAAGGACTTGATACTGTTGAAGCAAACAGAGCTTTAGGTTTCCCTGCCGAGATGCGACAATTCAAGATCGCTGCTGATATATTGAAAGATCTGAATATTGATAAAGTCGAATTGATGACCAATAATCCTTTAAAAATAAAACAGTTAGAAGAATGCAGAATTGAAGTTGTGCGTAAAGTTCATGAATTTGAACCTACCTGCACAAATTTAAATTACCTGCAAACTAAGAGAGAAAAGATGGGATATTTACTGAAACAAGTATCTGAAGTTAATTAATTATAAGGAGAAAATAATGTATAAAACAATCGAAGGGAAATTAGTAGGAAAAGGTTTAAAGGTTGCAATTGTTGTTGGAAGATTTAATGAGTTTATTTCATCAAAATTGTTATCGGGGGCGGTTGATACTTTTGTGCGTCATGAAGTGAAAGAGGGGGATATAACTGTAACTTGGGTACCGGGAGCATTTGAACTGCCTTTGATCGCTCAGAAACTGGCAACAACCAAACAATTTGATGCTGTCATCTGCCTTGGTGCAGTTATACGTGGAGCCACACCGCATTTTGATTATGTAAGTGCTGAGATGAGCAAAGGAATAGCCAAGGTCGGGCTTGATGTTGGTTTACCAGTTATATTTGGTGTTGTAACCACTGACACGATCGAACAAGCTATCGAGAGAGCAGGAACTAAAGCAGGAAATAAAGGTTGGGATGCAGCTATTAGTGCAATTGAAATGTCACAACTTATGAAGGAGATAGAGAAAGTTTAAAATAAACAAAGATGTTTTGATTATAGACTTTCTGAGGATTTCTTACAAAGGAATTCGACGAAGAATCCATTAGGCAACAGTAAATGAGAAAATAAAAATCTGAGAATCTTTGTTAGATAAATTGTAAGAATCTCTCAGAGAAATAGATTTTGATGCGTCTTTGTGAGGTTTACCTGCCATAGGTACGAATACCTACAAAGGATTCTTAAGGTTTAATTTATATGATATGGAAGAAATTATTTACTTCATTTTAATTCAAATAAAATTGGAAAAGTAACCCAACATGCTACAGGCTTTCCATCCTTTTTTAAGGGAGAAAACTTCCATTGTTTTACAGCTTCAACTGCCTCTTTATCAAATGCATCCGCTAAAGATTGAATTATCAGTATTTTCCCTACAGTTCCATTAGCAAGAATTTCAACTTTCAGAAAAACTTCACCTTCAATTTTACTTTCTTCTGCGGATTCAGGATAATTTGGAGGAATTCTTTTTATTGTAAACACTTCACTTTCAGGTTGAATAAGTAATTTATCGTTACTACTTATTCTTGTAGAGTATGAATTATTGTCATCCCTAAGTGTATTTTGCTCTAAATTATGATTAATGCTACAAGTTATTAATAAAGCAGTTATAATAAATAAAATCAAATTTTTCATTTTTATTTCTCCCTTATTCTAAAATTCTTTTAAGTACGTTCAAGGTGAACGCTGTACATCATCTTGTTATAAGCATTTCTTCTTTCTTCTGGCTTTTTATCACAACTGACACTTCATTTGGAATGCAGATAATGGGGAAACGGTTACTCCATCCTTGTTTAACACAATACTTATTTTTGCAGGTTGATTTCTTGATCCGTACTTTACTATCCTTTATTTCTGCAACTATTCCTTCATCAATTTTTATAACTCTATCTTTATTAAACGGAACAGAAACAACAAATTTATTGTGATATCTTATCTCAACCTGTTTTGCAGAAATATCATCTTTAATTAGAACGACCATAAATACAGCAAACAATACAAGAAACAATATTAAAATGATATCTGCTGTTGTGAAAATTTTCTTCAGATCATTTATCATAAAAATTCACCGTAAATTGTTTGATTACAGGATGAGCACTTTGCATCAATAATATTATTCTGCATTTGATGATTTCTTAAAATAAGCAGATTGCCACAATTTGGACAATATGTGTTTCTATCAGTTGCAATATTTCCAAGATATACATACTTTAGTTTTTGGTCTGCTATCTCTTTTGCATTTTGCAGCATTGATAATGGTGTTGGAGGGCTCTCCATTTTATAAGTTGGGTAGTAACGCGAGAAATGAAGTGGGATATTGTTATCAACTTCTGCAACAAAATCTACAAGATCTTTTATTTGCTTATCAGAATCATTTTCATCAGTAATTATTAAATTTGTAATTTCTATATGACATTTTTTATGAGCCGTTTTTATTGTGTTTAGAACTGGTTGTAATGACCCATTACAGATATTTTTGTAAAATTTATCATCGTAAGCTTTAAGGTCAATATTCATTGCATCGATATAGGGAAGAAGCTCCTTTAGCGGTTCCTGATTTATGAATCCATTTGTTACCATCACCGTTTTAATACCATTTTTATATAACAATTTAGATGATTCAAGAATAAATTCAAACCATGTTGTAGGCTCAGTATAAGTGAATGCAACAAAATTACATTCATGGATTTTGCATTGTTTAAGTAAATTTGTTGGTGTTATCTCCATTGTTGGAACTTCAAGCTGACTTGAGTGATAATTCTGGCAGAATTTGCAAGAGAGGTTACAGGAGTTTGAACCGACCGAAATGATATTCTTTCCAGTGTGAAAGTGATAAAGAGGTTTTTTCTCCATCGGATCTATGCTTACAGTTATGGTTTCTCCATAATTATTTGTATAAAGTACACCATCAATATTTTTGCGAGCTCTGCAGATCCCAATATTCCCGGATTGTATGATACAATTGTGCGGACATAGCTCACATTTGACTTTATTATATTCCAATTTTGAATAAAACTGTGCTTCAGTCATAAAACTATTTTAAGAATTTATCTAGTATTTTCAAATTCGCTTTTAAACTATCTGAATTTAGAGTTAATGTTTGTTTAGCATTTGCACCAAGCTGTTCTCGAAGTTCTTTGTTGTTATAAAGATTCATTATATCATCACTTAATTTTTTCTTGTCAGATACGATTAAACCATTATTTTCTAAAAGCCTGTCTACTGAATCTCGACAGGAATGATGATATTTACCGATAATCGTGGGAGTGCCATAAAAAGCGGGTTCAAGAGGATTATGTCCGCCAAAATTAAAGAAGCTACCACCAATAATGGCAATATCAGAAAGAGCATAGATCATGTTAAGGATTCCCATTTCATCTACAAAAAGTATTTCTCCGGGTTCCTCTAGTTTTGAATAAAAATGGTAATCATATTCTTTAAAAATTTCACAAACTTGGGGAATTCTGTGTAAATGACGTGGGACTATAACAACCTTCAAGTGGTTAATCTTCTCTTTAAGACTCATAAAAACATCTTTAAAGAGCTTTTCCTCTCCGGGACGGCTACTTCCCCAAACTACTATGAAGTCATCCTTAGAATAGCCTAATTCTTTTCTCAAAGTAGCTTTATTGAATTCTGGAAGATCGAGACAGAATTTAAGGTTATGTGCATTTATCACATTATTGAATTTTAGTCCTGTAAATCTTCTTTCATCTTTTTCCGATTGTGCATTAACAGCTACGATTGCCTTCCAAATTGATTTCCAAAAAATTCTAAGATTTCTATATTTAGGGAAGGATGAATCTGAAAGACGGGCGTTCACCATTACTACAGGAATGTTTTTCTTCTTTGCAACATGCAACATATTGGGCCATAATTCTGTTTCAACTAATATTATTAATTCAGGATTTATCTTATTTATAAATTTTTTTTGGATAAATGTAACATCAATGGGGAATATGCTTACGACTAATTTTGGACTTATCTTCTTAGCTGCATCTAGTCCAGTTGAAGTCATTGTAGTCATTATAAAATCTTTATGTGAATATTTTTGAAGTAATTGGTTTATAATAGGTTTTACAGCATTTACCTCACCAACAGATGCTGCATGGATCCACACACAATTATCAAATCCATTTTTAATAATACCTATTCTTTGTTTATCACGTTTGCTTTTCATACGAAGTTTAATTATTGGGTAACTTAAACCAATAAGAATTGATGTTAATATACGATAAATGAACATTTACATTCCTTTTTTAATTTCTTCGGATTTACTACAGAACCTTAAAGTGGATTTCATCATCGACTTTATCTAAAAGAACATTTAAAGGATCTGTAAGTTTATATATTTTGCCTTTTCTTTTTCCAATAAAACGGCTATGTTGCGGGAAAAATTCATAACGATCATCTTCTAGCGAAGATATGCTAACAATACCCGTTATGGGATATTTATTTAATTCAACAATTAAGGCATTATTACGAACAGCAATTATTATTGCTTCAAATTCCTCACCAACTTTCTTCTTTATGAAGATCGTTTTATTTTTAAGATCAACTTCACGCTCAGATTCATCAGCTATCATCTCTCTCTCGGTTGCTATTTTTGCAAGTTTGAATAAATGAGAAGCAGAAAAAGGTGTTTGCTTAGAATTTAATTTATTCTTTATCTGGTGATGAATAATGAGATCTGATATTCTTCTAATTGGTGATGTAAAGTGTGTATAATTGCGCATTGCAAGCCCAAAATGTCCTAAATTTTCTACAGTATATTTTGCCTTCTTCATACTTCGTAAGACCTTGCGGTCAAAAACCCGATGATAGTTCTCATCAGGAAGCTTATCAAGCAGATCTTGAAGTACAGTATTCAGGTTTTTATTCATTTCCATTTTTATATTGTAGCTGGATATTTCTTCTTTAAGGTTTAATAGTCTTTTTTCATCTGGCTTTTCATGAATTCTATAAATTGTTTTTCCATCAGAAAGTTCTTTTGCAATAAACTCATTTGCAACTAACATAAAATTCTCGATTATTTTGTGTGATGCTGTTTCTTTACTGCGATCAAGATCAACAACATGCCCTTCATCATCAAAAATAAAGATCGTTTCAGGAATGTTAAGTCTCAGATATCCACACTTAACCCTATTTTGAGTTAGATTTGCTGATAATTTTCGCATAATTTTAAGAGCTTCAGCAATTTCAGCTTCAAATTCTTTCTTCTCTTCAAAAAATTCATCGATTTCTTCATAATTGAATCTAGCATTTGAACAGATAATACTTTCATAAACTCTTTGTGAAATGATTTTAAAATTATTGTTATATCTGGTTTGCACAGTTAAAGTTAGTTTATCTTCAAAAGGACGTAAACTACAAATTTTATTGGAAATTTTCTCCGGTAACATTGGAATTACTCGCTTTGGGAAATAGTAACTATTCCCACGTTTAGCAGCTTCCTCAAATAATTTGCTTTTTATTCCAATATATTGCGCTACATCAGCAATATGAACATAAAGAGTTAAACCTTTTTCATCTTTAACCAGCGAAATTGCATCATCAAAATCCTTTGCAGAAGCCGGGTCAATTGTAAAAGTAAGTAAATCACGTAGATCCTTTCTTTTGGAAATTACATTATCCTGAATTTCATCTGAAATAGCATCGAGCTCGCTCAATACGTTTTGCGGAAATTCCAATGGAAGATTATATTGCCTGATAACACTTAGAATTTCTACATCAGGATTTCCTGCCTTTCCAAGTACTTCTAAAATATTACCGGCAGGAAGTTTATAATAATCTCTACTTCCCCAATTAGTTACACCCAAAACTACTTTTTCACCACTTATAGCAGAAGCAATATCATTCACAGCAAAATTTGTATGAATTCGTGAATTATCTGGAATTATGTAATGTTTGCCATTATATTCCTGCAAAGTACCAACTAAATTTTCATTAGCTCGCTTTACAACCTTTGTAATTATACCATATTTCTTACCATTCCGCTGATATTCAACATTCACTTCAACTGAATCATTGTGATATGCATTCAAAGTATCTTCCGATGAAACAAAAATATCTTCTGGTTCTGCTTTAATAAAAGCATAAGATTTATTTTTTGCTAGAGTTGTTGCATCAAATATTCCAGTTATATATTTAGAAGTTTTAACCTTAATAGCCTGATATTTGCGGTTTTTCTGGCTTATCTCTTTATCTCTTGATAATTTAAAAAGTGTATCTATAAGATCTTTATATTTATGTTTTCTTATTCCGATAGCTTGCGATATTTCTTTTATCTTAAATTGATTATGTGGTCTATCTTCAAGTATTTTCTTTATTTTATATGCTAAATTTTTATCATACATTTAGTTACACTCTATTACCGATCTTTTCATCAAGAATTTTCATGAGTTCTTCTTTCTCGATTCTTGTTTTAGAAAACCGCAATGAAAGCCCACGAAATGGGTCAAGTTTACGAGGCATTTTGAATGTACTTAACATTATTCCTTTTTTATCTGTATAATAACATCCAAAATGCGAATAAGGACGCTCAGCTTTTATCAACCAATAATGAACCAATATATTCCCCTCATAAAGCTCATAAGTTGTGGGAATAAAATATGTTATGAGGCTTAGAAGAAATAATCCCATTCCTAAGTAGAAGAATAACGGCATTTGCCAGTTAATTACAGTTATCTTCCACAGTATTAAACTTATAACTATTAAGAATGCAACCAATAAAATAGAACTTACTGGATAGTCTTTAAAGGGATATGAAACCCATTTTAATTTTGGTTCATTATCTGACATTTTGTATAATCTCCCTACATTTCTCAATTTCTTCTTTAATAAGAATAATATCATCAAAAACCTTTACTGTATTGAACTTTGAGCCTATTGTATTTATCTCTCTATGCATCTCTTGCAATACAAAATTCAATTTCTTGCCGAGTCCTGTCTCTTCTTTCATTAAGCCAGAAAACTTTTCTATATGATTATTTAACCTTACAATCTCTTCTGTAATATCAGCTTTTTCTACATAGATAGCACTCTCAAACAGAAGTTTTTTATGGTCATCTTCTTTTATATATTCACCTAATAATTCTTCTATATTGTTCTTTAGTTTGGAATATATTTCCTGCTTATAACAGGGGAATTCCTCTTCGATCTTAATAAGAGCTGAACTCATTGTTGATAAAGATGTTAAGCAATATTCTTTCATTGATTCACCTTCTGTTAACGCCATTTTTTGGTGTTCAACTATCGCTTTATCAAGAATAGTTAGAATTATCTTACTAATACTTTCTTCATCAATATCAGCTTTTCCTTTTGTTATAATATCCTTCTCTGAAAGCAATTTTGCAAATGGGGGATTTGCATCTGTATTCACAAGCTCTTTAGCCCTATTATATAATTCCCAATAGGCTTTTACCATTTCTTCATTGAGCTCTATATCAGGAACTTTTAGCAGATTTATATTTATGTTTACATCCACTTTCCCACGTATAATAGTTTTATTTATTTGTTTTGAGATTTCAGCTTCCATAAATGAAAGGTGATATGGTTGCTTTATCCGGAGATCTAAAAAACGACTATTTACAGATCTAATTTCAATTTCCACATCAATATTCTCATCCAAATATTTTGCCCTACCATATCCGGTCATGCTTTTCATATATTCTCCAAATAATAATTTAATTATATTCAATTTAAAAATGAGTTATATTGTGTCAATTATCTTTAATTATAATAATTTAATATTATATATTATTTAATAACAATGTCCCATTTCGTCTCAATATGTCTCAGTAATGCCACATATCTTATTAAAAGTAATATAGCTAAAAACCCCGATAATGTTCCAACTCTTTATTTTACTTTCTTTTACGTAACCATTATTGTGAAAATACTATTTGGCATTGATTTTGCATTATAACATAACAATTAAGGAGAAATTATGGAAAAACCTAAAATATTAATTGTTGATGATAAACTTGCTAACATCATCTCATTAGAAACTTTATTGAATGAAATAAATGTAGATTTTATTCGAGCACAATCTGGGCAGGAAGCTTTGAGAACCACTCTAGATAACGACTTCGCATTAATCCTTATGGATCTTCAAATGCCGGAAATGGATGGATTTGAAACAATTAAACTTTTAAGACAAGTAGAAAAAACTAAATATATTCCAATTATTATTGTCTCTGCTGTTTATTCATCAGAATTTTATCAGATCAAGGGAATAGAGAGTGGGGCAGTAGATTTTATTTCTAAACCAATTAAACCTGAAATCCTTTTGGGTAAAGTTCAAATATTCTTAGATCTTTATTTTCAAAATAAAGAACTGGAAAGTGAAATTGAGCTTAGAAAGCAGATTGAAGTACAACTAGAAGACAATAAGAAGCATCTTGAGCTAATTAATAAAATTTTGCGTCATGACCTTTTAAATAATTTAGTTGTTATTAGAAGCGGCTATAGGTTGTTTAAAGAAAACAATGATGAAGAGATCTTAGCAGAATCTATTGAATATGTAGAACGAAGCTTGAATCTAATTGAGCGTATGAAGCAATTAGAAAGTTTTATAGAAAAAAGAAGAGATCTATTACCAATAAACTTGAATTTACATTTAAAAGATATCATTCATAAATACAAAAATGTAGATTTTTCCATTAGGGGTTCTTCGCATATCATGGCAGATGAAGCAATTGAATCTGTTTTTGATAATATTATTCGGAATGCAATTATCCACGGCCAAACAAAATCGGTAACAATAGAAATTAAGAAAAAAGAAAAGAAGTGTATTGTAAAAATTATTGATGAAGGGAAAGGAATAGCCGAAGAGATTCAAGATAGAATATTTGATAAAGATTTTAAGTCTGGGGAAACTGGTCACACTGGTATTGGATTACATATTGTAAGATCTGCAATGGAAAGATATGGTGGTAAGGTTTCTGTAGAAAATAATCATCCAACTGGAGCTATTTTTGTTTTAGAATTCTTAAATGTTGGTTAACATAAATGAGAGGGGATATGGAAGTTAAACCAAAAATATTAATTGTAGATGATAAAGTTCAGAATTTAATTTCTTTAGAGGTTCTGCTTGAAGATATGAATGTGGATTTTGTTAGAGCACTTTCTGGCCAAGAAGCACTTGAAAAAACACTAAGTACTGATTTTGCATTGGCTCTGCTTGATGTTCAAATGCCAGAGATGGACGGTTTTGAAACTGTTGAGCTTATGAGACAAGTTAAGAAAACTAAAAATCTGCCAGTAATTTTTGTCTCAGCAATCTACTCAGAAGATTTTCATATTATTAAGGGAATCGAAAGTGGTGCTGTAGATTTTATTTCTAAACCTATCATTCCAGAAATTTTACGTGGGAAAGTTAAAGTATTTTTAGATCTTAATAAGCAAAAGCAAGATTATATAAATGAGATAGATAATAGAAAGAGAATAGAAAAAGAGCTAATAACTAAAGAAAAGAAGTTAATAGAAGAAGAATTAAGATTCCGTGAATTGTTCGAAAATTCACCTATTTCAATTTGGGAAGAGGATTTTTCTGAGGTGCATAAATACATTAATGTACTTAAAGAAAAGGGAATTGATGATTTTAGAAAATATTTTAATGAGAACCCTGATGAAATAACTAAATGCACAGGCAAAGTTAAAATAATAAATATTAATAAATCAACTGTAAATATGTTTCATGCTAAAAACAAAGAAGATATATTGAAACAACTTGATAGTGTTTTCACAGAAGATTCACTAGAAACATTTAAATACCAACTTCTAACTATTGCAGCGGGAGAAACTGAATATGAGGGAGAATGTGTTAACAAAACATTTGATGGCAAAGAAATAAACGTTTTTTTAAAGTGGTCTGCATCACCCGGCTTTGAAGAGACTTATGAAAGAGTTCTTATAAATCTTATTGATATCACAGATCAAAAAAAGGCAGAAGAAGATAGATTAAGGTTATACGCAGAAGCAGAGAATGCAAATAATGAACTTAAGAATTTTGCTTA
>JABIME010000060.1 GCA_018654125.1 Candidatus Cloacimonadota bacterium | reverse complement strand
GAAGAGATGTTGCTTCAGGCCGATGTTGGTGTGCAAACAAGCGGTGAGATAATTGATAGCTTAAAAGAAGAAATAAGGCTAAACAAAATAACCTCTTTGGAAGAAGTTCAAAAACACATTGAAGAGATAATTCGTGAATTACTCCTTAAGGATTATGGAAGAGAAACGGATCATCTTCGATATGAAAATGTAAAACCATTTGTCGTACTTTTTACAGGCGTAAACGGTGTAGGAAAAACAACAACAATTGCAAAACTGGCAAAGCGATTTACAAAAAGTGGGAAGAGTGTTCTCATGGTTGCTGCTGATACGTTCCGAGCTGCTGCGATAGATCAACTGGCTATTTGGGCAGAGCGAACAGGTGCTGATATTATGAAACAGCAGGAAGGGAGCGATCCTTCTTCTGTTGTATATGATGGTATGATGAAAGCTGTTAATAAAAAACATGATGTTGTTCTTATAGATACAGCCGGCAGACAGCACACAAAAGTTAACTTAATGAATGAGCTATCTAAAATAAAACGAACTATTAAAAAAATTATCCCGGATGCTCCACATGAAACATTATTGGTGGTGGATGCAACTACAGGTCAGAACGCAATAACACAAGCAGAATTATTTAACAAAGCGACCGATCTTTCTGGGTTAGTATTAACAAAACTAGATGGAACCGCTAAAGGTGGGATCGTAATTGGAATCAAACATCAGCTTGATATCCCAGTTAAGCTTATTGGAGTGGGAGAGACCTACAACGATCTTCGTGATTTTGATGTTAACGAATTTGTAGAAGCAATATTTGAATAGATTAGTACCTGTCTTCGTCATTTGACAAGCTCAGGATGAAACAAGCTTCGGCATGACATACTTGTTAAACTGACCAAAAGCAAGTAAATGTAGGATCAATTCTCGGAATTTACTGAATAACAATCGGACGATTAAGGATAATTGTCTCTACTCCACAAAACCATAAAGTAATTTTATTTCATCTGCCCAGATTTCTGAATTAGGTGTTTCTAAAATTAATGGAATATCATCAAATCTGCTGTCGCTCATTAATAATCTAAAGGCATCTATTCCGATAAATCCTTTACCAATACTTTCATGTCTGTCAACTCGCGTTCCCAACTCTTTTTTACTATCATTAATGTGCATTCCTTTTAAGTATTGGAATCCAACCAGTTTTTCAAATTGTGCAAAAGTTTCTGTAAATGCTTCTCCTGTCCGAAGATCATATCCAGAAGTATAAGCATGACAAGTATCAATACATACACCAATTCTAGATTTGTCATTAACCCTTTCAATGATCTTTGCTAGATGCTCAAATTTGTATCCAACATTGTTGCCTTGTCCGGCAGTATTTTCAATCACAGCAGTTACAGACTCTGTTTTTGAAAGAGCCCAGTTTATTGATTCCGATACAGTTTGCAAACATTCATCTTCCGAAAATTGTCCTAGATGTGATCCAGGATGAAAATTAAGATATTTGAGCCCGAGCTGTTCGCAGCGCTGCAATTCATCTAAAAATGCTTTTTGTGATTTTATAAGTTTTTCATTTTCGGGATGTCCAAGATTTATGAGATAGCTGTCGTGAGGTAAAATGTGCTCTGGTGAAAAACCTTCTTTCTGGCAATTCTCTTTAAACAATTTAATGTTTTCTTCGGTTAGTGGTTTAGAAAACCATTGTCTTTGATTTTTCGTGAAAAGAGCAAACGCTTTTGCTCCTATTGCTTTTGCATTGAGTGGTGCATTTTCTACTCCACCTGCAGCACTTGCATGCCCTCCAATATATTTCATTTTTAACCCCTTATTATATTGCTAAATAATTTTTGTAATTTTATTTCATCAAGCTTTCCATCAGTTCTCACACCACTGCAAAGATCTATTCCAAAAGGATTAACTTGGTTCACTGCCTCAACAATATTGTCCGGATTTATCCCGCCTGCTAGAAATATTGGAACATCAAGCTGCTCTCGAATTTTACAACTAATTTCCCAATTATGTATTCTTCCTGTTCCACCTAATTCTTTAATTTGTTTAGATTGATTTCCAGAATCCAATAAAATTGCATCAACATCCTTTTGAATTGCCAATGCATCGTTTATGCTTTCATCACCATTTACATGAATTACTTGAACGATTGCAATTCCCGGGAGTGCATTTTTAAGGTCTCTGTGTGTTCCAATTGTTAAAGTATCACAGATTTGTATTGTGCTAGTTTTACAGATTTTGTGTTGTTCAACAATTTCATTTACACTCTGTTTAGAAGTTAACAAAAATGTTGCTATCGG
>JABIME010000059.1 GCA_018654125.1 Candidatus Cloacimonadota bacterium | reverse complement strand
GGGAGATCCAGTTTTTGAAAAACTTGATGCAAATCTGGCTAAAGCAATCATCTCTATTGGAGCGGTGAAAGGAATTGAATTTGGAGAAGGTTTTAATTTTGCAGAATTAAAAGGAAATGAAGCGAATGATCAAATGAATAATAATGATTTCATTACAAATCACAACGGTGGAGTTTTAGGTGGAATTAGCAACGGGAATGATCTCGTTTTTCGCTTCGTAGTAAAACCAACTCCCTCAATAAATATAACTCAAAAAACTATAACGTTCCAAAAAAAGGAAGTTAATTTTAAATCTATGGGAAGACATGACACATGCATTATTCCACGAATTATTCCAGTTGCAAAAGCAATGATAAAGCTCGTTCTGGCTGATGCGATCAGCCATCAAAAATTAATCTCAAACCAAAAATTAGACTTAAATGATTACAGAGAAGCGGTCGATAAAATTGATGAAGAAATATTAATTGCACTTGGCAGACGCCAGAAAATTTCTGAATTAATTGGGAAATTCAAACAAGAAAATGACTTACAGATCGAAAATAAAGTGCGCGAAGAAGAGCTTTTTAATGCTCTGAAACAGAAAGCAAAATTATGGGATATTGATGAATCTCTTATTACAAATATTTGGGAAATAATTATTTCAGAAAGCAAGAAAAGACAATGATAATTCTTTCATTTCCATATCTTAATAATGACTTTATAATTCAAACTGCAAAAAAATATCCAAATTATTGGAAGGAATTCCGATTAGATTATTCCAAAGATTTTCAATTGATACCATCTGAAATAATTGATGAAAAAGCTATCCTTACAATTCGTAGCAAAAATGAAGGTGGAAAACACAAAGTTGATATTCCTGAAAAAATAAAATTTTATAAAGAGATGATCTCTAAAACAAATTGTTTATGTGATCTTGAGATCAATGAAATCAAAGATAATAATTTTTCATCAATTCCGCAGAATAATTTAATTTTATCTTATCATGATTTTGCCGATAAAATTGATTTTATAAAATTGGAAGAAATTGTAACAAGATCAAATTCACTTGCGTCTAAATTTTTGAAGATAGCAATCAATATTTCAAAATATTCAGATCTTATTAAAATTTCAGAATTAATTTCAAAATCCAATAAACCAGTAATTTTTGCAGGAATGGGCAAACTTGGTAAGATCAGCAGAATTTTATTTCGTCATTTAGGTGCTTTCTCAACTTTTGTTGGTATACCCAATAATCAAACTGCAAATGGACAACTTACTTTGGAAGAAGCAGAATTATACAAGCTATCATCAATTTCTCAAAAAACACAAATTGGTGGAATTATTGGCGGAGAACAAGTTGAGCAATCTCTTGGAATAAAATCTTACAATGATCTCTTTAAAAAGGAAGAATTAGATGCGGTCTACCTCCCCTTTGTATCCGGTGATATTGAAGATATTTGGAGCTGGATAAATTATTCAAATATTACGTTTTATGGATTTTCCATTACAATGCCATTCAAGAGAGTTATAGGAGCGAAAAAAGATTTATCAGCAGTAAATTTGTTCCTACCAAAATCTGATGAGATGATAAACACAGACCTCATTGCGTTCCAAAAATCAATTGAAATTTTAATAATTAATAAAGAAGAATCTGTTTTAATAATTGGAAGCGGAGCAACTTCTGAAACTGCGTTGAAGGCTTTCAAATCTTTTTATAATGTTGCCATTACCAGTCGAAATGAATTAGCAGGCAAAAAAATTGCAGAAAAGAATAAAATTAAATTTATTCAACTTGAATTATTGAAGAATAGAAAGTTCAGCGTTATTATTAACTGCACATCATTAGGTATAAGAAATGAAGATATTATTGAGTTGTTTGATCTGACATTACCCACAAAAGTTATAGACCTGCCCTACAAACAAAAAAATACTTTACTAATAACTAGATGTATCGAAAATGAAATTGATTATATAGATGGTAACAGATTCTGGATTCTACAAGCTAAAATCCAACAACATAAATTTGTATCTGCAATATGTGATCTGGAGGGATAAATGAAAGTTAAAAGCCTTATCTATGTTGGAATTAGTTTGTTGTTTATTTCCTGTTCAACAGTACAATATACCGAACATGCTAAACTTACATTACAAGATTCTAAAAAAAACAAAAAAGAACTTAAGAAAGCTGCAAAGTATTTTCATAAGAGTGATCAATCAGATAAATTAGATGCGCTTCTTTTCCTTTATGAGAACATGCAAAATCATTCATTTGTTAAAGTTGGACTTTTTGATGAAAATGAGATTGAAGTTACTTGGAATTTTTTGGAATTTAAAGATTATGATGAAGCAAAATTGGCAATGGATTCACTTGAAGAAGAATTTGGAGAATTGCATTGGAAAAAGAAAGAGAAGAAGGTTGATCATCAAACTATCTCCTCTGAATTTTTAATAGATAATGTTGATCTTGCTTTTAAAGTTTGGGAAGAAAAACCTTGGTCACAGAAGTATGATTATTCAATATTCAAGGAATTTATTCTGCCATACAGAGGCAGTAATGAACCTATCGAGTCATGGCGTTCTTGGCGTGGATATTTTATGGATAGCTATAAAGATATTTCATCACAAATGTTTGATCAAACTGATGTTATTGAAGCTGCAGAACTTATAAATAATGACCTGAAAACATGGTTCAAATTTAATTCTAAATATTATCTGCATCCTACAGATCAGGGTTTGTTTGAAATGCTTATGAATAAAGAAGGTAGATGTGAAGATATTACAAATCTTACAATTTATGCATTAAGAGCCAATGGAATTGGAGCAACAAGCGACTACACTCCACACTGGGCAAATGCTGGTAATAATCATGCTTGGAATGTTATAATTATGCCCGATGGAAAAGCTACACCTTTTATGGGTGCAGAGTCTAATCCTGGTAAATATCAGCTTTCTAGTAAAGTTGCAAAAGTTTATAGGAAAGTATTTTCTGAGCAAAAAGACAATCTGGCATTCAAGCTATCTAGCAATGAAAAGGCTCCAGCATGGCTTTCGGGCAAATGTTATAAAGATGTAACAAAAGAATATACCAAAATTTCTGATGTAGAGATAAGCTTAGATTGCGAAATCCCGGACAGCACAAATTATCTTTATTTATGCGTTTTTAACTCAGGTGAATGGAAAGCAATTCATTGGGCAAAATTAAATAACAAAACCGCAAACTTCACCGATATGGGAGTTGATATTGCATACCTTCCAATGTTCTATGTTAAAGAGAAACTATTCCCTGTAGCCTCTCCGTTTATTCTTACAAAAAATGGTGATCAAAAAATGCTTAATGGGAATGACCTGTTTGAAGAAGAAGTCATTCTGCACTCAGTAAGCAAACAAAATATAGATCGTTCAAGTAGAAACGGAAACAAAACCTTTTTAGATAAAGGAGAAAAATATGAATTATTCTACTGGGAAGAAGGTTGGGAATCTTTTGGAACAAAGATCGCAACAGATTCACCATTAAGTTTTAATAGACTTCCTGCTAATAGATTATATTGGCTTGTTAAAAAAAACTCAGATGAAGAAGAGCGAATATTCACATACCAGAATAACAAGCAGATCTGGTGGTAGCAAAAGGAGAAAATATGAAATTTAATCCTGTTGAATTAATAATTAAGAAGAAAACCGGACAAGAATTAACACAATCTGAATTGGAATATTTTGTAAATTCCTATATAAGTAATGAGATTCCAGAATACCAAATGTCAGCACTCTTAATGGCTATTTATTTCCAAAATATGAAGATCGAAGAAATACAAACTTTAACAAAAGTTTATATTGAATCTGGGAAACAGATCACGTTTCCAACCTCATTAAAAACTGTGGATAAACACTCTACCGGTGGCGTTGGAGATAAAATAACTATCATGCTTGCCCCAATTGTAGCAGCGTGCGGTGGAAAGATTCCGATGATATCTGGAAGAGGTTTAGGACACACAGGGGGGACATTAGATAAACTTGAATCTATACCCGGTTTTAGAACGGACTTTAATGACATCGAATTTAAAAAAATAATCGAACAAGTTGGATTTTGTATAATAAGTCAATCAGAAGAATTGGTTCCTGCCGATCGTAGAATATATGCTTTGAGAGATGTCTCTGGAACTGTTGAAAGTCTTCCATTGATCACTG
Organism: Candidatus Cloacimonadota bacterium; assembly: GCA_018654125.1. The sequence continues at coordinate 2,281 of JABIME010000059.1, read as the reverse complement.
CAAGTATTATGAGTAAGAAAATTGCCGAAGGTGCGCAAAATCTCGTTATTGATCTTAAGATAGGATCTGGTGCATTTATTAAAGATCTGGATACCGGAAGAGAACTTGCAAATTTACTAATTAAAACAGGTGAAAAATTTGGACAAAAAGTATCAGTTGTTTTCTCAAATATGAATTCTCCTCTCGGTGGATATATTGGTAACGCTTTAGAAATAAAAGAAACAATCGAATATTTGCAAGGAAAGAAAATTAAGGACATTGACATATTAACTAAGACATTGGCAATAGAGATGTTGTTACACTCAGAGAAAGCCGAAACAGAAGAAGAAGCGATGAACATGGTTGAAGAAGTGATAAAAAATGGAAAAGCTTTAGAATGTTTTAGGAATTCCATAGCTGCTCAAGGTGGAAACCCTGATGTTTGCGAAGATATATCTCTTCTCCCTCAAGCAAAACATAAGATCCCAATAGTCTCACAAAAATCGGGTTGGATAAAATCGATAAATTCTCAACAGATAGGTTATGCTTTAATTGAGATCGGAGCTGGTAGAAAAACTCTGGATTCTAAATTAGATTACTCTTCAGGAGCATATTTAGCAAAGAAAATTGGTGACAAGATAGATGAAAATGAGACCATTGGACATATATTCTGCAATAATAAAGATGAAGGGAACAACATCATTAGTAAAATATTAGACAGCTATGAGTTAATTGATGAAAAAGTCTCAAAAGAGAATATAATTTTAGAATTAATTAAATAGGTTTTTTAACCACAAATCACTAATCCAAAAACCTTGACACTCCTACCCTTGAAAATAACTTGGTTTCTTAAATTAGGTTTGTAGCCTAAGGTATTGAATTAAAAGAAGTTAAAATTATTAGATAAGGATGTGAAGAATGGCAGTACCAAAAAGAAAAACTTCAAAATCTCGTAGAGATAAAAGAAGAACTCATTATAAAGCAACTGCACCTACAACAGCAGTTTGCTCTAATTGTGGTGAGACATGCAGACCTCATAATATTTGTTCAAAATGTGGTCATTATAATGGTAAAAAAGTATTAGAAGTTAAAGAATAACCTTTAATGTTTTAAATATTATGCATATAGCTATTGATGCCTATGGCAGTGATAATGCACCTTTCCCGGAAGTGGAAGGTGCAATTATTGCAATAAAGGAAGGACTTTGTGATAAAGTCTATCTTGTTGGGAAACAAGATGTTTTAGAAAAACAATTAGAAAAATACTACTATCCAAAAGATAAAATAGAAGTTGTTCATGCATCAGAAGTTATCAGCATGAGTGACTCACCATCTCGCATGGTTAGAAAGAAAAAAGACTCTTCATTAGTAAAAGCAATTCAGTTACATAAAGATGGAATTGCTCAAGCTGTTGTGAGTGCAGGAAATACCGGAGCTGTAATGGCTGCTTCTCTATTCGGTTATGGAAGAGTGAAGAACATTTTACGTCCTGCGATTGCAACCACATTCCCTACCCAATCTCACCCTGAAATAATTCTTGATATCGGTGCAAATGTAGAATGCACTCCAGAAAATCTTGTTCAATATGCTATCTTGGGAAGCTTATATTTTAAATTCTTTTTTGAAACAGATAACCCGCGTGTTGCATTATTAAACATTGGTGAAGAAGAAACCAAGGGAAATGAACTAGTAAAAAATACTTATGGTAAATTAAAACAAAATAAAGATATAAATTTTGTTGGGAATATTGAAGGAAAAGATTTGCTCAAAGGAATTGTTGATGTTGTTGTTTGCGACGGATTTGTTGGCAATGTTATGCTTAAAACTGTCGAAGGTGTTGCATATTCAATAATGTCTATTCTGAAAAGTGAGATGAAAAAAGACTGGATAGCTAAACTTGGTGCGCTTCTATCTTTTCCTGCTTATGCATACTTAAAAAAGAAATTAGATCATTCAGAATACGGTGGTGCCCTTCTTGTGGGACTCAATGGAATTTCTGTAGTATCCCATGGAAGGTCGAATGCAAAAGCCATTAAAAATGCTGTTGGGCTTGCCGCACATTTGGCGAGATCAGGGTTTATTCAACATACCAAAGAGTATTTTGAGGAGAATTAATAATGAGCATTAAATATTATGCAAAGATCTCAGGAACGGGAATGTCTGTACCAGAAAAAGTGCTCACTAACTTCGATCTGGAAAAAATAGTTGATACAACCGATGAGTGGATAAGAACCAGAACAGGAATGTCTGAGAGACATATTGCTTCGAAAAATGAAGCAGCTTCCGATTTGGCATATAATGCT
>JABIME010000058.1 GCA_018654125.1 Candidatus Cloacimonadota bacterium | reverse complement strand
ATTAATCTTTTCTAACTGAGCTGTACGAGCTTCAGGTTTATTTTGATACTCATCAAATCCATATTCAATTCCAAGCACTTTATCAATAATTATCGTATCCGAAACACAATCTTCAGTATCCTGTGCACGAGCTGTGTGATTTAAACCACTTGTTAGGCTCAACCCTTCTAGTGTATCACCCTTGTGCTCATCATCTGCCATTATCAATACTTCATTACGCCAAAAATCCAGATTAGGATTTTGAGTATATTCCTCTATTCTTTGTAAATAATGTTCCATCATCTGATCATTCTGAGCTGGGATCCTGCCGATAATTAAGTCGGGTCTGTTATCATCATCAAAATCAACAAATTCATCATCACTAACAACCGAATTTGGAACCAGTGCTACAATGATTTTATTTTTATTATTTTGCGGATTCCAGTTTTCAATTCCAGATCCCAACAAAATCACATATTGCATTTCCGGATGTCCAGGATATTCTGGTGATCCATCACCATAAAATACAAGCTCAAGATAATCTTCTATAGCTTGTGGTTCAGGATTATTACCCCCAAATTCACTAAATATTTCAGATTGGCTTTTAATAATGAAATTCATATCCGGATGAAGTTGTGCAAAATCTTGTGCATGAGTTTCAAAAACATTTATCTGACTGGAAGTAAGATAACCAGGAAATATGATTACACCATCTACATTTTCACGAAAACTTCTGTTATTGGATATATCTTTCTGGTGGAAATCTGATATTGAACTGTAGTAAGACAAACTCGGATTACTCTCTAGCCTGGCAGGGTCAGTTTGAAATTCACCACCAAATGTGAGCCAAAAAGTCATTTCATTATTATAATAGCTCTTCACATCGGGCAACTGCCCACGCTTAAATATTATTCTGTCACTTTCTTCAAAAGAGCTTCCATCAGCTATATCTGTATATATTGGAACTTCAAGAAGTTCAAATATTGCTCTGTCATCTGTATCTGCTGCAACCATTGTTAGCATTCTTATCTGCGCAGGATCACAAAACTCCGGTAATATCTTCAAATCATCATAAGTTATCTCATGCCATCCAGCACGATCTGTAGTTAATTTATACCAGAAATCAGATCTTTCAAATGGCATTTTAGTAGAAGTTATCGTGTTCTTCTCTTTCCAATTTCTTGCATGATTATAATTTATAATAAATTTAGATGCTGAAACCTCATTTTTTTCATCAATATAATTTCTATATCTAACATCACCATTTATCTTGATCTCAAACTCAATATTCTTGCAAATTGTAATTTCGTTAGTTTGCTGATCGTAAGTTACAGGGTAAAATCTGACAGGAACAATGCTATTAAATCTGTATTTAGTTTTATCCATAACTTGAATAAAATTCTTTTCCTGCTTATCGTAGAAATCATGATTTATTTGGTATAAATATTCAGATGTTTTACCTGAAGTAATAATCATAGGAACCGGTGAGAGCATTGTTTCCAATTCTATTGTCTCTTTTTCTAATGATTTAACTATTACTTCAATATCACCGTTAGGTGGTACGCCAATACAGAACTCTTTATAAGGAAGCTCCGGTTGACCTGATGTTTGTTGATTTGTAAAATCTTGTATATAAATATGTGAAAATCCATTTTCTTGATAAATATTATAACTTTCAACTTTGTAATTAATAATAAAGTTTGATAAAGATAAGGAGTTTAAATTAAAAATTGCGGAAAGGGTTAATGGGATGATGACTAATAATAGTAAAAGTCCTTTTTTCATTTTTCCTCCATTATGAGCATTATTGTAATAAAAATAAAAAATGTATGTCCAAATTTATTTTTTCATCATGTTTGTCAATAAAATGAATTTATTCTCATGAGCTAATATATACAAAATTAAATATTTGACCTTATTCCTTAAAATTAATATTTTTGCTTTATGTGTATTTTTTTTGTGAGAGGTAAAATATGACAAATATTATTGGTAAAAAAGTAAAACGTGTTGATGCTTATGAAAAAGTAACAGGAAAAGCAATATATGGTGACGATATCAAATTAGTTGATATGCTCCATGCAGCAGCTCGGTATACAGATATTCCCGTTGGAAAAATAAAAAATATTGATTATAGCGAAGCAGAAAAAATACAAGGAGTAGTGAAAATTGCTCAATATAAAGATATCCCCGGCCAAACAAGGCTTGGT
>JABIME010000057.1 GCA_018654125.1 Candidatus Cloacimonadota bacterium | reverse complement strand
TCTTTGGGAACTGATAAAATGAAGTCTGATGAATGTAAACATCAGCAAGGAGGTGTAATAATGACAGAATTTACGAAGAGGTTCAGCAGTTAGCTGAATAACACGTTCCGACTTCTGCATTTCGGTGTGGGAGTCGGGATCTAAAAAAAGTATTGAGGAGAAATATATGTTATTCTTAATAAGTGGTGCAGCCGCAACTGGCAAGAAATCTGTGATAAGAAGATTGAAAGATAAATTAGAGAATTTTGAGTGTCATGATTTCAATGAAACTCCGGTTTCCGATGGAACAAGCAGAAGGAAAGTTTTGGAAGATTGGGTAAAGAAGGCATTAATAGCTCAAAAGAGTGGTAATGATTTTCTGCTCTCTGCTCAAAGTCCGTTCGGTGAATTACTGGCATGCCCATCAGCAATAAAGTTGGATGGGATCAAATGTTGTCTACTCGATTGTCATGATTTTGTGAGAGTCGATAGATATCTAGCACGACCTCAATTTGAAGAATGGCCACTCGGAATGGATACACTTTGTTGGGCAGTTTTTCATCGTATGCATGCTAATGATCCGCAGTGGGAACAAAGGGTTGTAGTTGATAAAGAGCTTCCTGGATTTGGTTGGAATCGTTGGATTTCCTTGCAGAAAGATGATGCTCGCTGGGATATAAAAATAATTGATACTTCCGATAATAAAATGGAATACACTGCTAATTTGGTGCATGAATGGATCTTGGGAGAAAAACAGAAAATCCAATCTCTTTCACCGAAAACTGAGTGGTGGAAATAAAACATTCCCCTCTATAAAAGAGGATCGGATTAATAATTTAAGAGAGGTATTATGGGTAGAATATTAGATATGAATAAAGCGATCTTAGTGGGTGTTTGTTTACGCCCAAAAGATTACGATAAGAAGAAAACATCTTTAGATGAATTGTCAAGACTTGCTGATACAGCTGGAGTGGAAGTTGTTGGAAAATTCATTCAGAAAAGGCAGAAACCTGATAAAGCATATTATGTTGGGAAGGGTTTTCTGGCAGAAGCAATACTTGAAACAGAAGACGAAAATCCTGGATTGATCATTTTCGATAATGAACTTTCACCTAGTCAGGGCAGAAATACCGAAAAAGAATTCGAGATGGATGCAATTGATAGAACGGAAGTGATCTTGAATATTTTTCATGATCATGCTCGGACACGGGAATCAAAATTACAAGTTAAGCTGGCAGAATTACAATATCAGCTTCCGCGTCTAAAACGGCTTTGGGGTCATCTTGATAGAGAGAAAGGGCAGGCTTCAGGATCAGGTGGAGCTTCACGTGGAATGGGTGAGAAGCAGATAGAAATCGATAAGAGATTGATCCGTAAAGAAATTGCAAAAGTAAAAGGTGAATTGAACAAAGTGTTTTTGCATAAAGAAACGCAAAGTAAGCAAAGAGAAAGCGTGAAAAAAGTGTGTCTTGTTGGTTATACAAATGCTGGTAAGTCTACACTTTTCAATCGATTGACCGATGCTGGAGTTTTAGTAGAAGACAAACTATTTGCAACTTTATCTACTACTTCACGTAAACTCTCTCTTACAAAAGGTAGAAACATGATCCTGTCTGATACTGTCGGTTTCATTTCAAATCTTCCACATCACCTGGTTGCTTCTTTTAGAGCAACTCTCAAAGATGTTGTTGATGCAGATCTATTGTTGCATGTTATAGATTCTGCCGATGAACTTTTCCCGGATTATATTGAAGAAGTACAGAAAGTGCTTGAGCAGATCGAAGCTGATGAAATTCCTCAAATGATGATTTTAAATAAATCTGATGAAGCAGATCTTATTAAATTGAAATTCTATTTGGAAGCTCACGAGGATTCAATTTCTATCTCTGCCAAAAAAGGTGAGAATATTGAGGAGCTTTTACAAAAGGTTGATGATAATCTTCATAGTGCAAATAAATATGCTTTATTGATTCCGCACACTGAGCAAAAAGCGGTTAATCTATTACATAAACTAGCACAGATTGAATCAACAGAATATGTGGAAGAAGGTGTTCAGATAATTGCTATCATAAATCAGGAAGATTTGCATAAGTTTGAAAGGTTTTTGCAATAATGAAGAAAGCCACAAAAAAATTATACACGCGAAAGCGTCCTGCTCATCCTGATGAAGCACATACAGCCAGCAAACGCTGGTTCAAAAAAAAAGGACGTAAAGCAGTTCGAAAGCACTTGAAACAGGAACTGGAAAAAGGCTCTTACTAAAATATAAGCGAAAAAATTGAAACTGTGATTCTTCATGAGAAGATTCTATGAAGATGACTCCAGAAAGACAGCTTTGACGCTAATATTAAATTCTAAACGATATGGAGATACTAAAATGAAAAAGAAAATTGTAACATTAATTCTAATATTTACAGGAATAATTCTGAGTGCGATCACGATACCCTATTCGCAAACAGAAATAAAAACAGATATGAATCATCTATCGGAGTTAGTTAGAATTGCACCTGATGATGGTAAAAAAATACCTTTAAATACTGATGTTTGGCTATGGCACGATACAGAAAATTTGTATGTTCATTGCGAAGCAGAGATAGATGAAAACTTTAATAAAGGTAGACTTGGAAAGGACGATGAATGGGTTGAGAGTGATTTTTTTAGAATTCAGATTATCACGGATATAAAAAATTATTATGCTTATATGTTTAGTTCTTATCCGCTAGGAAATCAATATGACGGTATTCGCCAATCTGAAATGCAAGTTGATAAAGACTGGAATAGTAACTATAAATATGAAAGTATTATTTCCGATAATTTATGGAAAAGTACGATGAAAATTCCTTTAAAAGATTTACGTTTCTATGGTAATTCACCGTATAAATGGAAAATAATTTTAACTCGTTATTTTGAACAAAATGATGAATTTTATTCATTTCCTTACGGTAGGATAGAAATGGGAAAAGATTATTTTCGTACTGCTTATGAGATCACTATTAATGAGGAACTTTCCAAAAATAAGAATTACAGAATTACTCCATATTTTATAAAGAAATACGATTTAATGGAAGAAACAGATTCCTTCGATCCTGATAACATTGGTTTGGATTTTTCTTACAATCCAACTTCATCAACGAAAGCAAAGATCAGCTTGAATCCTGATTTCTCTGATGTCCCAATGGATTCTGAAAGCGACAATTATAATGTTCAATATGCACCACATTATGATGAAAATCGGTTTTTCTTTATTGAAGATCTCGATGTCTTTGGAGTTGACAGTAATTTATTTTATTCACGGCATATTATGCAGCCACAATATGCCGTAAAGCTTACCGGAAATTCTGAAAATTTCTCTTACGGTTTTCTTTCTGCTATGGATAAAGAAATTTCGGAAGATGATGAAATTCTAAATAATGATGATATTTATAATATGCTGGCATTCAGACCAAAGTGGGAAGATCTTTCAATTCAAATGACGCTGCTAAACAGGATGAATAAAAATTATCATAATGAAGTTTTAGTAAT
>JABIME010000056.1 GCA_018654125.1 Candidatus Cloacimonadota bacterium | reverse complement strand
GTTGCAGAAACAAATTTTGTATGCAAAAGTTCAGGAGCAGTTTCTATTGAACAGATGCTTCCATATCCTAACCCCATGAGCGATGGTGGATATTTCACTTTTGTTATTACAGAAGATTCTGATATCACAATTACAATATATACTCTTACAGGTAGGAAAATTAAAACCATAAAGCAACTCAATTCTTTAACTGGATATAATCAGATCTCTTGGGATGGCAAAGATGATGACGGAGATGAAATTGCCAATAATACATATTTCTATAAGATCAAAGCTAATCAATTATCTAATAACAAAATTACAGAGAAAATTGGTAAATTGATTATTTTAAAGTAGAGAGTTGACAAGAAATAGTAATAATTTTCTTTTGAACAGCTAAAAAGGTTATATATAAAAATTTAGTAATAATATATAATATAAATGCGGAGGACATATGAAAACCATTAGGAATATTGCTCTTGTAGGAGCTATCGGTGCTGGAAAGACCAGTCTTGTTGAACAGATGTTATTTAACTCGAAAACAACAACCAGGATTGGTAAGATCGATGACGGTACAACTGTCATGGATTTCAACCCAGAGGAAATTGAAAGAAAATCTTCAGTTTCATTGGGAATTGCAAATCTTATGTGGAAAAAAAATAAGATAAATATTTTGGATGCACCGGGTTTAGTTGATTTTAGTTCAGAGCAGATTTCTGCATCAATCGCTGTAGAGACAATTTTATTTGTTGCAAATGGAGCATCGGAATTTGATGTTAGCCTTGAGAAATCAATTGAGTTACTTGTAGATAGACCTGTAGTAAAAGGTTTTATTATTAATAGGCTAGATAATGAAGGTGCTGATTTTAGCAAAGCAATCGAAAGGATTAGAGAGAATACAGATTTTAATCCAACACCTATTTTAATTCCAATTGGAAGCGAGCATAAGTTTTCCGGTATAATTGATATTGCAAAGGGTAAAGCTTTTAAAAATGGTGAAGAGATCGAGATCCCTGCTGACATGACAGATCAAGTTGAAGAAAGTAAAATGGAATTGATGGAAGCTGTAGCAGAGAGTAATGATGAACTCCTAGAAAAGTATTTTGAAGTTGGAGAACTTACAAAAGAAGAGATGACAACAGGCTTGAAAAGTGCAATTTCCCAAGGTAAATTAACGCCAGCTTTTGCAACTTCAGCTACTCATGATGTTGGTGTGACAGACCTGATGGATGCTATTGTTGAATATCTACCTTCACCTGCTGATAGAAATGAACTTCAAATTATAGATAACAAAGAAGAGAAAATAATCCAACTTAACGAAACTGAAGATCTTTTTGCATATGTATTCAAATCATTCTCCGATCCAAACGTTGGTGATATTTCTTATGTAAGAGTTTTCTCTGGTAAGATGACAAGTGGATCTGATGTTTATATCCCAGAAAAAGATAGTAAAGATAGAATTGGTTCTATGTATTATGTTAATGGTAAGAACAGAGTTGATGCAGATGAATTGAAAGCCGGAGATATTGGTGGTTTAGTTAAAATGAAGATCGCTCGTGGTTTTGATTCTATTGTAAATACAAATTCTAAGCGCAGATTCCGTGATATCAAACTTCCAACACCTGTTTATTGGCAAGCAATAAAGGCTGCTAATCAGCATGACGAAGATAAGATTGGTGCTGCAATGGCTAAGTTATTAGATGAAGATCATACATTAAATCTTGATATGAATCAGGAAACTGCTGAAAATGTAATCTCTTGTATTGGTGAACAACAAGTTTCGCTTCTTCAGAAGAGATTAAAATCAAGATACAAAATCGAAGCAAACCTTAAAACTCCTGCTGTTCCATATAAAGAAACAATTGCTGGAACTGCCGATGTACATTACAAGCATAAAAAACAATCTGGTGGTAAAGGACAATTTGGAGAGGTTTATTTTAGAGTTAAGCCTCTTGCACGTGGAGCTGGATTTGAATTTGTTAATTCTGTTGTTGGTGGAAGAATCCCTACAAAATTTATCCCAGCTATAGAAAAAGGACTTGTAGAAGTAATTGGAAAGGGAATCATTTCCGGTAACCAGATTGTAGACCTTTGTGTTGATGTTTATGATGGTGGATATCATGATGTAGATTCATCTGAAATGGCTTTTAAAATTGCAGCATGGAATGCATTGAAGAAAGCGTTTGAAATTGCAAAGCCAATTCTTCTTGAGCCTGTGCACAATGTTCAAATTATTATTCCAGATGAATATATGGGTGATGTTATGGGTGATATCTCTACAAGAAGAGGTAAGATCCAAGGTATGGAAAAGAAAGGTAAAAAACAAGTATTAAATGCCGAAATGCCTTTATCTGAATTAATGGGTTATTATCCTGCTCTAAAATCACTTACTCAGGGTAGAGGGAAGTTTACTCAAGAATTTTCTCATTATGAAAAGGTACCTGGCGATATTGCAGCTAAGGTAATTGCTGAAGCGAATAAAGAAGATTAAATAAAAAATTAAGACCTGCAGGAATTATCTTGCAGGTTTTTTTATATCTGGAGGATTTTACAATATGTCCGGTCATAGCAAATGGAGTTCTATAAAACATAAAAAAGGTGCTGCGGATGCTAAACGTGGTAAGATATTTACAAAACTTGTAAAAGAGATCATTGTTGCTGCAAAAGAAGGTGGCGGTGATGAAGAGATGAATCCACGTTTACGACTTGCTGTCTCTACTGCTAAAGGTGCAAATATGCCTAACTCAAATATTGAACGGGCAATTAAAAGAGGTACCGGTGAATTAGAGGGAGTTAATTATGAGCATTTTACATATGAAGGATACGGACATAATGGTGTGGCAATTATTGTAGAAACTCTTACGGATAATAAGCAGCGAACAGTTGCTGAGGTTCGACATATTTTTTCTAAGTATGGTGGCAATCTCGCAGAGAATGGATCTGTCTCTTATATGTTTGACCAGAAAGGATTCATTGTTATTCCTGCAATTGAGCTTGATGAAGATGAAGTGATGATGGCTTCGCTTGATGCT
>JABIME010000055.1 GCA_018654125.1 Candidatus Cloacimonadota bacterium | reverse complement strand
GAGGTCTGTACCTTTTGTAATTGTTGTAATAGAAGAACGCAATCCGGCAGAGCCGGAAATTGCGTTCAAAATAATATCACAATCGACTGAAAGAATTTTTTCTTGTAATTGATCTTCACCAAAAGTAAGATTAGAACTTTTGGGAATATCTGTAATTTTCTGTTTAAGAGCAGAGTTAGTAATAACAAGTTCAGTTATATTAAATTCAGCAGCAAAATCAAATAACTTTGAATAATTACTATTTGCTGAAGCTAGAACAATTTGAAAATCATTCGGGTGCTTTCTTACAACTTCAACAGTTGATAAACCGATAGAGCCTGTTATTCCAAGAACTGCAATTTTTTTCATATTACAGATTAAATCCTACAGAAACCCTATGTGAATTTTCAAGTTCATTATCATACTCAAAAGAGTAGTTAACATCCCAGTTTTGTATTTTAAGTTTTAATCCGGAAGTAATATTTGTGAGGTCATAACCCATATAAAGATCAACAGCAGAATGAAAGTTTAGCTCATAACCTACATGGTAATCTAAGCTTACGGGTCCTAGCGCTATAGAAGAAGAGGTGTCTCTTCCCTCTGCAAAGATCTCTGTACGTAAGTAGAATGATGAATTTCTCTTGAAAACAGGAAGTACAAAACTATGGTTAACCTCAGCATCTAAAGATGGATTAACAATCTCATGAGTTCCATTTCCCCAAAGTATTTGAGTAGAAAAGAAATCTCTTAATTTAATTGCTAATATTGTATTTTCTTTTAATAGGAAGAATGTGGAGATATCTGCTCCAAACCCTACTCCATTTTCATCTGCAAGATTCCGGTAAGCAAGTTTGGGTGTAAACCCAATATTATATTTCCCAAACTTTCGGGCAAAACCAAAATAAACTACGATGTCAGAATTATTTACTGAACCATATTTGTAAGGACGGTTACTCCCTGAAATTGGTTCATCAGGATCTTCTAATTCTGTTAATGGTATATCATCAACTCCAATTCTAGTAAGAACTACAGAGAATTTATTTGTTTTTCCCCAGATTGCAGCAGCTGTGTCATAAGAGAGAAGTCCCGAATATTCTTCAGCATGCATAATTTCAAATCTATTTTCATTTACAAGTGTTAAAAGGGCGGAGTTCCAAAAGGCAAGACTAGATGAATTAACATCTGTTACCCCACAATTTCCTAATGCAAAATTACGTACTCCAGCACCTATTTGGAAAATTTCTCCAGCATATTTTGTAGCAGAAAGTTCAAATGCCACTAGTATTATCATTATTATTATCACGATTTTTAGAGTTCTCATTTTTCCCCCGTTGTTACGAACGTTCCAATTATTTTTTTGAGCTGACCACCAGAAAAAGATATTGATAATTTTGCTTCTTTCCCTGTGCCATCAACGTTTAGAACAACACCTTTACCAAATTTGTTGTGGTAAATATTTTGTCCAATCTTAAAATATTTCTGACTTTCTGTAACAATAGGTTTATTTGTATTATCTCTCCTTTTGGGGCGTGGTGCCATTAAATCGTAGTAACGGTTATTTTCAGAGTCTATCAGATCGTCATCGATCTCTAATAAAAAGCGGCTTGGAATAGCCATAGAAATTGAGCCAAAAACAGGACGCATTCGAACATAAGTTAAATGAATAGATTTTTTTGCACGTGTAATTGCAACATACAAAAGCCTACGTTCCTCTTCCATTTTTTGAATATCATCAATAGAACGTGAATGGGGAAGAAGTCCATCTTCAACACCCACAATAAAAACATGATCGAATTCTAATCCCTTAGCATTGTGCATTGTCATTAGTTTTATAGTTTCAATGTCTTCATCTAAATTATCCATATCTGTTTGCAGCGAGATACTTTGCAGAAAATCTGTAAGCATTGGTGCCTTTTCTGTATCGTACTCAAAATTATCAGAAAACTCTTTAGTTGCAGTAACAAATTCTTTTAGATTTTCTGCACGTGCGATATCTTTTGGGTCATCACTTTTATCATAAATATTAATAAGCTCAAGTTCATTAATGATCTTTTTAACAAGTGGTGTTATGGGAATCTCTAAAGATAATTTTTTCCATTTCTTTAAACGTGCTCCAAAGTTCAATACTGTTTGTGCAGTTTTACCATTTAAAGAGGAAATTTCATGTTGAACTGCTTCAAACAAATTAAAGTCATTATCAAAAGCAAACCTTTCAATTCTCTCTGTAGATACTTTCCCAATTTTTCTTGGTGGGAAATTCAAGATCCTAAGAAAGCTGTTTGAATCATGTGGGTTTGTTAGAATTCTTAAGTAAGCCACAATATCTTTTATCTCTTTGCGCTGATAGAAGTTTACTCCACCAACTATTTGATATTTCAATTTATGTTGGTAAAAAGCATTTTCAAAAACGCGTGATTGTGCATTAGTTCTATAAAGTATTAAACAATCATTTAAACTTGTTCCCGATGAAGAAAGTTGAGAAACCATTTCTGCTACAAATTCTGCTTCCTGTTTTTCATTTTCAAGTTTAAGCAACTTTGGTTTATCTTTTGATGTTATATTAGTCCATAACTCTTTCGGGTGTCTTTCAGAGTTATTTTTTATTAGGCAATTAGCTGTATCGAGTATTGATTTTGGAGAACGGTAATTTTGCTCCAATTTAACTGTGAGTACATTTTTATAATCTTTTTCAAAATTTAGGATATTGCTTATGTTTGCCCCGCGCCAGCTGTAGATGGCCTGATCATCATCACCTACAACACAGAGGTTTTGGTGTTCTTTGGCAATAAGATTTATAATCTTGAACTGTGCGTAATTTGTATCTTGATATTCATCTATCATCACATATCTAAATTTATCAGCATATTTTTTTCTAATCTCTTTATTATCATGAAGCAAAATGGCAGTGTACATTAGCAGGTCATCAAAATCGAGCGCGTTATTTTCCAATAAGAAATTTTGATATTCCTTATAAATTTTATATGTTGTCTCAGTAAAATAATTTTCTTCGTTAAAATTAAAGAAATCTTTTGGAAGAACAAGAGAGTTTTTTTGATTACTAATTACCGTAGAAACCCTTCTTACAGGGAAATCTTTAGCATCAATATCTAATTTTTTGTAGATCTTTTTAAAGATCGATTTTTGATCAACATCATCGAAGATAGAAAAATCTGAAGTGAATGGTAAAGAATCTTGTTCAGCTCGTAAAATACGTGTACAAACAGAATGAAATGTGCCGATCCATAAAGAATAAGTAGAGATGTTAAATGATCTTTGTAATCTGTTTTTTAGCTCTCGAGCTGCTTTATTGGTAAAGGTAACTGCCAGAATATTGGATGGATTTATGTGTTTTACATTTATTAAATAAGCAGTACGATAAATAATCGATCGTGTTTTTCCGCTGCCTGCTCCTGCTAAAACAAGAATAGGTCCTTCGGTGGTTGTAGCTACCTGTTTTTGAGGTGGATTCAGATCATCCAGAAAATTCAT
>JABIME010000054.1 GCA_018654125.1 Candidatus Cloacimonadota bacterium | reverse complement strand
AGAACGACTATTTTGTTTTTCATAATTATCCCCACATAACTATTTTTTAAATATTATCTATTCTTGGTTATTAATTTAAGATTTAAAAAAGTGTCAAATTTAATGTGAGTAATAAATAATGTGTATTATTTGAAAGATCTTATAATAAATATGTACTAGATCATCTCACCTGCGAATTCTTCTGAATTACGTACAAAAATTGTGGTTTTAAGACCATCAGAAAGTTCTTCCAGCCTATTCACGTAATCTTTCTCTTCACCCTCTTGAGGTAATTTTAATCCCATAAATACCAGGTTTGCACTACGACTGTTTTCATGAATTACTTCAGTGATAGATTTATCACTAGGTTTAATTATAATTCTTGGTTCTGCTTTAATTCTAACTTCATTAATCATTTCAGTCACATTCTCTAACATGAATTCACGATCTTCTTCTCGTAAGATAATTGTATGAATGATGATACTAGCATTTTTCCATTCATCATTAATGCTTAGAAGATGAGCTAATAATAGCATTAAATCTCCATTACTATGCTTACCACGCCACCAAATATCCATTCTGTTCCTACCAGAAATTTCTGGTAACACATTTATCCTCACAAGTAATGAACTCTTCTGTAGCCCAGATATTGTTCTAATGGTTTTAAGCATTGAAATCATGCGTTTTTGTTTATCTGACCATCCAAACATTATTGTATTAGAATGGAGTCCTGCAATACCGTTTGCTTGAGTAATATTTATTGTTCCGCTTTCAAATTTAGAAACAACATCGATTTCGTTGAAAGCTTGAATACCAGCTCTATCAAGTGTTTCATCCATTTTTTGCACTTCTTTTTTCAGGTCGATCTCACCTTTCTTTATATCACCTATTATCATATTGCAAACGGTTAAAATTCCACGACGTTGATTTAAAAAATTAGCAAGTTGTACAAGTGGCAGTCGCTTGTTCAAATCACCAGCAAAAACTAAAATGTTAGGACGCCAATTACGTGGATCGTTATCATGTTTTTTTAATTTAAGAAGAGCAAAGCGTGCAAGGGTTCCCCAAAATCCAGCTCTTACATCTCCCCACTCTTTACGCATTGAGCGCTTTCGTAAGATCCAGAATAAAATGACTTCAAAAATTACCGCAAAAATACATGCTATAGGATTTATAAGGAACATTACTGCAATTGCTCCGAATGAGCCAAGCAATGATACAAACCAGGGAACTTTAACCTTTGGCCTATAAGAAGCATCACCTGTTAGATTTTCCAATGCTGCACTAAAATTTATCATTACATAAAGTGTTAAGAAGAGAATTGTTACGAATTGTGCGACAGCATTAAGGTCTCCAAGAGCAACTGCAATAAGAGCAATTACTCCACTGATCCATGTAGAAATCGTTGGTTGTCCGGTTTTAGAAAGTTTTGCCAAAAAAGATGGTGCAAGCCTATCTTGTGCAAGTGACTGCAAAACTCGTGGACCTCCAAGTACACTTCCAAAAGCTGATGAAAGAATAGCTCCAAAAATACCAGGAACAACTAGTATCGAACCAAGAAGAGCGATTTTACTCCAAGTTTCTACTCCGCCATTAGCTAAACCTTCGGGATTGATTTTGGTGGTTATAGCAAGAAAAACAGGAATAAGAAGATAGAGAAATGTACCTGTGGCAACTGCTAAAATTGTTCCTTTAGGTATCGATTTACGTGGATCCTTAAGGTCGCCACTCATGCCAATACCGGCTGTGAAGCCTGTTACTGCCGGGAAGAAAACTGCAAAAACATACCAGAAACCTTTTGGCGCTGTTCGGAAAGTAGTTGTCATTTCCGGAGAGTGAAACCCTCCAGATAAAACACCAATAAGTAACGCAACAACAGATAACCCAACTGCAATTAAGATAGGGATCTGTAATTTAAGCACAAGTCCAGCACTTTTACCGGAAAGGATTGTGATTCCTACTATTATAATGACAGCAATAAGCTGTATCATTTGTGCTGAAGGTTCACCCGGAACAAACATTCCTATTGCTTCTGCTAAACCAAAGCTGTAAAATGTTATGCTTAGTGTTCTGCATAAGTAGAGCGGAATTCCAATTGCACCACCAAGCTCTAAACCTAAACTGCGGGAGATCATATAGTATTCTCCACCAACTCCAACACGCATATTTGTAGCGATAGCCGAAGCACTGAGTGCAGTAATGAAGGTTATTGAACTGGCTAGTAATACTATAAACAATGTAAATCCGAGACCTACATTCCCAATAACCCAACCAAAACGGAGATACATTACAAGCCCGAGAATTGTGAGAACACTTGGCGTATAAACACCTAAAAATGTGCCAAATTTTTCTACAACAGGGATATTATTATTATCAACATTAATTTCATTTTCCATAAGTGTCTTAAATAATTGTAGAAGATATTTGTGTCAAATTAAAGTAGTCTTCTGCAAAAAACAAACTGGCTCTCATATTAATATGAAAGCCAGAACAAATAATTGCTATATAATTTAAATCTGTTATACTTTTTCGAGCACCGTTGCAATGCCTTGTCCAACTCCTATACACATAGTACAAAGAGCCTTTTTTGCATCTGTTCGCATCATTTGATAAAATGCTGTTGTAACTAATCTGGCACCACTCATTCCAAGCGGATGTCCAAGAGCTATAGCTCCACCTAATTGATTTATTCTTGGGTCATCATCTTTAAGACCAAATTCTCTAGTACAGCCTAACGATTGTGAAGCAAAAGCTTCATTAAGCTCTATAATATCCATATCATCAAATGTTAGCCCTAAACGTTTGAATAACTTGGTAGTAGCTGGAACAGGTCCCATTCCCATGATGCGTGGTGGAACGCCTGCCACATCCATTCCAAGAATTCTAACTTTTGGAATTAATCCATATTTCTTAACCGCACTTTTTGAGGCTATAATCAGTGCTGCAGCTCCATCGTTAATACCGGAAGCATTACCGGCAGTAATAGTTCCATTTTCACCTGTTAAAACTCTTAAAGATGCTAATTTTTCGAGTGAGCTCAATCTGGGATGTTCATCTTTATCAAATATTATCGGATCCCCTTTGCGTTGTGGAATTGTAACGGGGACAATTTCTTCTGCTAACAAACCATTGTTTTGAGCATTATTTGCCTTTTGCTGGCTCCAATGAGCAAATTTATCTTGATCTTCACGACTAATATTGTGCTCTTTTGCTATATTTTCTGCAGTCATTATCAATGGATCTGTACCAAATTTTTTATTGAAAACTTTGTTAATAAAACGCCAACCAATAGTTGTATCATGTACTTCCGGAGCTCTAGAAAAAGCCGCTAATGGTTTTCCCATAACATACGGTGCACGCGACATACTCTCAATTCCACCAGCAATTATCAAATCTGCTTCACCAGCTTTAATAGCTCTGGCAGCAGTGCCAATCGCATCCATTCCCGAACCGCAAAGTCTGTTTATTGTAGAGCCTGGGATAGTATCGGAAAAACCTGCAAGTAGGGAAGACATTCTGGCAACATTTCGATTATCTTCTCCAGCTTGATTAGCACATCCCATAAGAACATCATTAACTGCAAGCCAGTCAACATTTGGGTTTCTTCTTACAATTTCTTTTAGTGGGACCGCACCCAGATCATCTGGTCTGATAGATGAAAGAGTACCGCCAAATTTCCCTACAGGTGTTCTAATTGCATCACAAATAAATACTTCTGTCATAATTTTACCTCAAATTAAATATTTTCAAGTTCTGGTTTTATTAGTTTAAACCCGTTGAACATTGCATCTGAAAGTATATCAACTTCCTTCTGTGTGATAGCAGTTGAAAACATGCAAGTGCAAGTGTTAACCATCATGATTCTTTCGTTTATAAAAAGATAGTCGAGTAATTTTTTTATTAACATTGTCTTTTCTTTAGTTTGGAATGCTTCACGGTAAGTTGTTGGTGGTGTTGCTGTTAGATGTATGCGGAACATCGAGCCGGCACCGGTAATAGAAATCGGAACATCAACAAGTTTTATCGCTTCACTAATTTGACTGATTGCTTTTTGAGCTAATGCATTTAATTTTATAACAGCATCTTCATCAAATAATTCCATGGCAATACGTCCTGCTGTCATGGTTATTGGATTTGCAGAAAAAGTACCTGAATGAGGAAAGAGAAGTTTGCTTTCGCTTGGGTCGAGTACTTTCATTACATCAGCTCTTCCTGCAAGAGCTCCCACAGGAAATCCGCCACCTATCATTTTTCCCATTGCAGTAAGATCCGGTTTTGCTGAATAATCATTTTGTGTACCACTATAATTTACGCGTAGAGTTACAACTTCATCAAATACAAGCAGTGCGCCATTTTTGCGAGTCCAATTGTACATAGCTTCTACAAAATCTGTATGCGCTTGAATAAGCCCGACTCTATGTGGAACAGGATCAATTAAAATGCAGGCTATGTCATTAGCATGCTCATCTAAAATAGAAATAGTTCTCTCAATATCATTAAATGGGAAAATGATTACATCATCTAAAACACTTTGCGGAGTACCATTAGCAAGTGGAACACTATTGGGTTTGTTTATGCCTCCCCAATTTGTAGGGTTGGCTGTTTGGCTTACTTCTGCAAAGTCGTAAGTTCCATGATATGCGCCTTCTGCTTTGGCAATTTTTGGTCTGCTGGTATAAGCCCTAGAAGCTTTGATCATTGCCATAACTGCTTCAGTTCCTGAATTCATAAAACGAATTTTATCAAAATTAGGTACTCTGTTACACAGTAATTGTGCAAAAGCAACTTCAGCTTCAGTTGCCATTGTGTAGGCAGTTCCTTTTTTTAATTGCTCTATAACTGCTTCAACGATCTGCGGATTTGCATGACCATGGATCAAAGATGCCATATTATTTGCGAAATCAATTCGTTGAATACCATCAATATCAGTAACATGACATCCCGAGGCATTTGAAACATAAAATGGATGTGGCTTCCTAAAAATAGTATTTCTACTTACACCACCGGGAAGCACATTACAAGCTTGTTTATATATCTCTTCACTTGTGTGTTTTTGCTCTTTAGAATTTATATTATTATTCATAATGCTAATTAATCCTCCATAAGATCAGATAACAATATTTTAATACTGATTCAATTTTGCACCGGTATTTTGCTGTAGATATTCAAAAGTTACATCAGGTGCAAGCTCTCTTACAAAGAGGCCATTTTCTGTAACATCAAGTATAGCAAGATTACTATAAATTCTATCAACAACACCTTTTCCAGTAAGAGGAAAGGTGCATTTTTCAATTATCTTTGGATCACCATGTTTTGTGATATGCTGAGTTATTACAAATATCGTTTTAACACCAGCAACCAGATCCATCGCTCCACCAACCGCAGGAATTGCACCTGGTTTACCTGTAGACCAATTAGCCAGATCCCCTTCTGCAGAAACCTGCATTGCTCCTAAAACACAAATATCTATATGGCTACCGCGGATCATTGTAAAACTATCGGCATGATGAAAAAAACAAGCTCCTGGAATTGCTGTAATACATTTCTTTCCTGCATTAATCAATTCTGGATCTTCTTTTCCGCTTTCTGGAACACTTCCCATTCCAAGTAAACCATTTTCTGTATGATAGATAACTTCTCTTCCTTCGGGAACGAAGTCTGCAACTAATTCTGGCATACCAATTCCTAGGTTCACATAGGCTCCATCGGGAATATCAAGAGCAGCTTTTTGTGCCATTTGATTTCGATCCCATCCAATTTTCTTATCTGTTATTGGCATGGATACCTCCTGTCTTCCGCTACAAGTTTAGATTCAGCTTCCGGATTTGTAACTTCTACAACTCGTGTTACAAAGATCCCGGGAGTTACAACGATCTCCGGGTCTATCTCTCCGGGTTCAACTATTTTATTTGCTTGAACAATAGTTGTTTTTGCGGCTGTACACATGATAGGTCCAAAATTTCGGGCAGTTTTACTATATATTAAATTTCCATATCTATCTGCAGCTTTGCATTTAACCAATGAAAAGTCTGCTTTTATTGCATGTTCCATCACATAAGTTTTTCCATCAAAAACACGAGACTCTTTTCCTTCTGCTAACGGAGTATTTACAGAGCTTGGAGTATAGAATGCAGGAATACCTGCTCCGCCAGCTCTTATACGTTCTGCAAGAGAACCTTGTGGAACAAGCTCAAGTTCTATCTCTTTTTTATAATATAGATCAGGGAAAACTGTGGAATTAGCAGTTCTTGGAAATGAACAGATCATTTTTTTTACCTGTTTATTCTCTATAAGTGCTGCTAAACCAACATGACCGCTTCCTGTATTATTGCTAACAACAGTAAGATCTTTTGCGCCATGATCGATCAGTGCATGTATCAATTCGATAGGGCTACCTGCCTCACCGAATCCACCTATTAATACTACAGCACCATCGAAAATATCTGCAACAGCTTCTGCAGCTGAATTTACAATTTTATTAATCATTAATTATTCTCCCTTGAAATTGATTGAATGATTATTTTTTTAATCTTTTCTCTAAAGTTTTTTGAAGAGAACTTTCAGCATTTTTTAGATCATCTTCATAGAAGTGTTTCTTAGTATCAAGAGGTTTTAGATTTGCAATTGTGTTCTCTATTTCATCATACTTTGTTAAGAAAACTTTGTCCATCCACTTCATATTCCTGGCTTCATTAAATTTAAGAGCAAAGGCAGTTTCTCCATTAACCTCAACAGTTCCCAGTAGCGAGATCTTTCCTGCAGATGATGTCATTGTAATATATCTTGAAGGACGGTTTATTGAAGGTAAAGATCTATAAACTTTACTGAAAACAACATTGATATCTGCAACTGGTACTGTGAAATAGTGATGTTCACCGGTTGGACGTGCACAATACATTGAGTGGAAACCAATAGATAATATTGCGAGAATATTTCCAAGATCAATCCAGTTTTGGGCAGAGCGATCAACATCAACTTTGCCATTCTCATCTGTAAAAAGGCTGATATGATTCATGATCGGGCTTTGGCTTTTTATAACTATCCCAGCAGAACGAAGTCTGCGAACAGCTGCTATTGTGCTAATATTCATAAGTTCTCTAGGGGTAGAAATATGTGCCATCCATACAACCTGAACACCATTATTATTTAATTTTCTTAAAAGATCTAAAAATTTATTATATTTATTGTCCAAGATCATTTCAGGAGCAAAAGTAAGTGCTCTTGTTCCTAAACGTAAAGTTCTAATATGCATTAGTTTTGGATTCTCTATTAATGGAAGAACATATTGTTCTAATCTTTCATAGCTCATTTGTCCTGCATCTCCACCGGTCATAAGCACGTCTGTAATTTCTGTATGTAATTCTAAGTAATCGTGAACTTGCTTAATTTCTCTTTGAATGAACATATCTTCATCACCACGAACCTGAGCATGACGGAAACAATATGTACAGAATGAAAAACAACTTTGTGTTGTTTTATCAAAAAGAAGAATACATTGTGGATATTTATGCTGACAACCATCAAGAATTTCTAATTCACCATCTTCATTTTTGAACCATGGTTTATTTAATAATTGATTTCCATCGTGAGGATTTGTCTCTTTCATATATTCGTTAACAACTGTTTTTCTTTCATCATCTGTTTTAGCATCAAGGTATAATTTTACAGCATCAGCCTGTATCATTTCTGGTTGTGGGAAAACAAGTTGGAAGAGTGAATCATTTGCAAAATCATTCCAATTAATTGTGTTTAGAACGTGCTTGGTTGCTAAAAAGCGGTAAACTTCAATAAAAAATTCTCTCGCTTTTATATGTCCAATATCGATTCCATTTTTGCTTAAAGTCTCAACGATTTCCCTGAATCCGTTTAATCCTGCATAATGCTCTTTACCGGTAAATAAGAATTCGTTGGTTTCCATAATACCTGAATGATGTGGAAAGCAGGAATGTAATCTTGATAACACACCAGCAGGTAGAAGATTTTCTTGCTCAATGTTACTTTTTATGTCATCAGAAAAATGATAACGATCCATCATTTTCTTAACATCAGAATCTTGAATATCAATTTTATTAATGGAATTTATTGAATCAGGATTCTCTTGAATTGCATCTTGAATTGTAGCCATAACTACTCCTATATTATATTAATTTTATAAATTCTTTAAGGTATCTAAAATTTTCTTCCAATTTACCTTGATGTGTAATGCAGGCAGATTTTATCTCTGCTGGAAGAGTTGATTCATTGATAGGCTTAGAATAATCATTATTCAGTATTTGTTGCATAAATGGCATTAAAGAACTTGAAAATGTATCTGACGCTTCTTTAGGGAATTCACAAGGTAGATTATCAACTGCCATTATAGCAAATCCTTCACCAGTATAACCATCTTTCTCTTTTTTGGTTTCCGTATTGTAGACAAATACCGGATTATCTGGCCAAGTTGGTTTAACTGTTGCCTGAACAGATCCCTCAATATCACAAGTGATGTCACCAATAATGATAAGTTTAGGGTCTTTATTCTGAATCTTTTTTAAATAGGAATTTGGAAGAAAAACCGGGCAGTCAGGAGTCCAATAAATTGCATTCATATAAATACTGCAATGTTTAAGGTACTGCTCTAAACGAGATTTATATGCTGAATTGTTAATAAAATAGTCGTGAAGCGAAAAATCTCCACCGTCTTTTCTTTCTACTAAATGTTCTTCTTTAAAAACAGTAAGATAAATTTTGTTATCTTTGTAATTCTGAGAATGTTTTTCTAACTCATCGGGAGCAATTTCCACAATTGGCATGGCTGTTAAAATTTCCTTACATCCTTGTGCCACATGACCGTATCCCAAAAGGAAAATATTGAGTGGTGTTATTTCTTTAGGAAGTCCATTCTGCTCGATCTCTTTTCCAATAATACTAATTTGATCAATCGCATCTTGAACTGACTCATACTGATAAGAGTGTTTTACTTTTAAGAACGGTGTTTCAATATTATAATATTGTTTGAGTCTTTTCCCTAATCCATGAAGCGTGTCAATCATTCCCGCATCACCTGCAAATTTTCCAAAGAAAACGAGTCTTCTGTTTTTATCATCTTCAATTTTTTCATAATCAAGAAGTGTTACTTTCGTATCCAGAATATGCTGTAGGTTAGGCATGTTGTAATCCTGACCTTTGATAACGTGTGAAAAAAACAAATGAGGTTTGCCGGGTATAAGATCTTTTTGATAGATCTCTTTTACTCCAATTATGAAATCACATTGAGAAAGATCATCAGAAAGTTTTGCACCAACAGAAGTATATTCTTCATCTTTGTATATTCTGTTTTCAGATGGTTGAATTGTTACACCAAAACCTTTATTTATCAACTCTTGAACTGCAATTGGATTCAAAGGTACTCTTCGTTCCCATTTATTTTTTGTTTCTTTTACTATTCCTATCGTTTTCATTTTTCTCCTTAAATTACAACAAGATGCTATTTGTACAAAACGTTCCTAAGAAGGCTTAGGAACGCATTGTAATCATATTAAATTCTCATTTCTTTAGATCAATAAAATCTTTCAATAAGTTTAATATCAAGATTTTCTAATTCTTTAAGAACAGGATTATAAATATTTGGTAATGTTGGCATATAAACACCTTTTACGGTGATTTCACCCTGAAGTATCATATGAACTCCGATCGCTGCAGGAAGAGAAACAGTTCTTGCCATTGAAGAATCACCATTTGGAATTCCGTAATCTATCATTGTTGATGTAATGTTTTGAGTTTTATTTGGATATTTGGCTACAAATTTGTGATGAAGAACCAGCAGGTCTCTTTCACCTTCTCCGTATGACATTTTATCTAGCATGATAGCGGTAAGAACGTCAACTGCACCACCTTTAGTAATTGGAATTGGAGTTTCATCAAAGAATCCAAGCCATTCAAATTTCTTCAGGATCACACTTTCTGCTGGAAGATTATATTTTTCCATTAAAAGTTCTTTAAGACATTTATTTTTATCTGCTTTGAACATTTTAGTGAGGATGAATTCTTTTACAGTACCTGTTAAATTATCAAATATTTCATCTTCTTTATAAAATCCCATTTGAGACATTGTATACCATGTATTACAATGACTAACATTTCTAAAAGTTCCACGATACATTGTTTTAACATCTTTCAGATCATAAAGATCGATATAATCAAGTGAATTACGATTTGGATAAGCTTCCAGTGTGCCAGCACCTTCTACATCAACGAACCAGTAATTATTGAAAAGTTCTGGTCCTTCGACATCAATGATCTCACCATCTTTCATGAATTTCGCACCATTCCCAGCTGCTTTTAGAACACCTTTTGGTGCCCAAGAGAATTTGTAACCGAGTGGATTCGTATTTGCTTCTGGAGCTGGAAGACCACCACAATAACTCATAAAGCTAACAATTTTTCCACCTTCTTTTTCTACATGATGGAAAATCTTCATAGCGCTCATATGATCGATTCCGGGATCTACACCAATTTCATTAAGAATTATAATTCCTGCATCTTTTGCTTGTTGATCTAATTCTCGCATTGCTGGACTAATGTATGAAGTTGTGACCATATTTGTTTTAAATTCGATACATTTTTTAGCAACTTCTACATGAAGTGTTGCCGGAAGTAAGCTAACAACCAGATCACTTTCTTTAACGAATTTTTCCATTGCTGCTTCATCATTACTTAAAAATTGTGCTGCAGTTGCTTTTGGATGTGGTTCTGCAAGTTTTTCTGCCTTGCTTAATGTACGGCTGGCAATGGTTACTTCATAACCTTTTTTAGCTAGATAATCGACCATTGGTTTTACTACGAGTCCTGCTCCGAAGATAGTTATTTTTTTACTCATTGATTTTCTCCAGTATTCATTATTTTTGGATGACAAAGTGGTAATTTAAAAAAACGTGTCAACTTATTATAAAAGGTATGAAATGTTTTGTGTGATTCTAGAAATGCGAGATGTGTTATTTAGCTAATGGAGCTTACTAAAATTTAACTAAATTACTAGAAACTTATGTAAATTATTACGTGCTACTTATTATCTTCATCTTTTTTGTAAAGTAGGAATGAATAGAGAACCGAATATAATACAAAGGTCATAAATAAAATAAACATAATTGTAAGGGCAGTGGAATTATTCCCCCAAATAGCTGAAATGAAGATCATTATAAGTCCGCTTAGAACGAAGCATACACCACCAACTTTATGAGTTTTACGCCAGATATATTCTGAGGATAGAGTCCAGGGAGTACGAATTCCTATAAAGAAACTTGATGGCATTTTCGGCAGTATGTTTCCCATTAGAATAAACATTAAACCAAGAGAGTAGTAAAGGAAGGAGCCATTACTTAATAATAATTCTGCACCCAAAAGTAATGTATATATATGAATTACAGCAAAAAAGAAAATTATGATATTTGTAATAATCGGAACCATGCGGGAAGACCTTTCAGAGCTTTCTTTATAACGTACAGAGATAATAGGTAAAATCAGCATGAAAATGAATAGAAGAAAATTAATTCCCGGGAATAATAGAATAGCAGTCCACTTATTTGAATAACCATCTATTTCTCCACGAATATTCCAGTGACTCGGTACTTTTGCATCATCAGCAATAAACGAGCTGAGATAAAGCGCTAATACGATTTGTACAATTATTATGATTATACTTATCCAAAATTTCTTATTCATCATTATTCTCCTTTTTTCCAAAAATAGTAATCATATAAGATAACATATCTTCTAATACGCTTGTATTTAGAAAATAAGTTATGAATTGCCCATTTTTTTCTGATTGAATTAGATCGGCATTTTTTAATGTTTTTAAGTGCTCGCTAATTGTAGGTTTAGAAACACTAAAATTCTCTGCTATTTCTCCAGCAGTCATCTCTTTTTTTTTCAATAGATCAATTATCTTTCGTCTGTTTGCATCCGAAAGTGCTTTGAACAATTTATCGTTAACCATATTCATGTTCCTGCTCTTTTATTTAGATGATTACCTAATTACCTAAAGACTCTTTGTTTGTCAAAATATTTATTCTTAATGTATCTAAGCTTGATCGTTAAAAACATTGACACTAAATCACCAAAAACTGCTTTTCATTCCAAAGGAATAATTATGAAATATAAATTAGTAATATTTGATTTTGATGGTACGTTAGCTGATTCATTTCCATGGTTTATGAAAACTTTGGATATTGTAACTAATGAATTCAATTTGAATAAAATTAATCTTGAAGATATGCCGGAACTTCGCAAATTAGATTCTTTAAGTTTTCTAAAGCACTTGAAGATCCCTCTTTATAAACTTCCTAGAATTTCTACATATATGCGAAATATGATGAGTGAAAATATAGATGAGATCAAAATGTTTGATGGTATAGAGAATATGTTTCACGAATTGAAAAAGTTAGGTCATAAAATTGCAATTGTAAGTACAAACTCAAAAGAGAATATCATTAAGGTTCTAGGTGATGAACTCATAAAAATGAATGATTATTTTGTGGGTGGTGTTTCTGTATTTGGCAAAGAATCCAAATTAAAGAAAGTACTAAAATTAAGTGGAATCGATAAAAAAGATGCAATTTATATTGGTGATGAACTTCGTGATATTTTTGCTTCAAAAAAAGTGGGAATGCCATGCGGAGCAGTTGCATGGGGTGTTAATGATGCAGATGCTCTGGCAGCACTTGAACCTGATGAAATGTTCTATGAAATTGAACAAGTATTACAACGAGTATAATTCAATAAAATTATTTATTTCCCTAATTTAACAATTTACTTCTCCTTCGATCTGTGTGACACAAACTCCAAATAAAAGAATACAGTAACTTCCAAATCTAAAAGAATATAATTGTAATAAGCTATTCTACTATTGACATCTAAATGCAAAAAAAAAGATGGTCCCAGAAGTAGGAGGCAACGCATGGATATTGAAAAAATTCTACATTCCAATTGTATTGAGATCAGCACACAAAAAGAAGACAGAAATTCCATACTAACAAAAATTTCTAATCTTGCAAAATTAAATCCAACACTTAGTAATATTACTCAAACTGAGATCTATGATGCACTTAAAGAAAGAGAAGAGATGGGTTCAACAGCGATCTCATCTAAAATAGCAATTCCTCATTGCAGATTGAAGGGTGTTGATGATTTTGTGGTCGGTTTATTTATATCTAAGGAAGGTGTAAATTTTGATGCAATAGATAAAAAAAATACATTTGTTTTCGTATTCATTATTGCACCTGCAAATCAGCAAAAAGAGCATGTTCGCTTACTTTCTTATATCTCACAATACTTGCGAAAAGATGAAAATATAAGCAGATTGATAAATTCAAAAGATACAGAAAATATCAGGCAGAGCATTATTCGACATTCAAGTATGGCAACCGATGTCAAACAAAATGATAAACATAAATTGGTAACAGTAATAATTCAAAACGAAGATAAATTTGAAGATATTATTAACATAATAACTGAAATTGAGGGCAGCAATATTACAATTACAGAAGCTTCTAATGCTAGCAGATATCTTTATCATATGCCACTTTTTACAAGTTTTATGCAAACTGACAGAAATGATTTTTGCAGGATAATAACAGCCACGATTGAATCTGAATTTGTAGATAATCTCACAAATGATCTAACCGAAATTATTGAAGAGAAAAATGAGAATGGCATTATGTTCTTCATTCAAAACATAGAACATCTTCACGGCTCACTGGAAATCTAAGATGCACTCACCAGAAACATTAGAACATGCATTCATTTTACCTGCACTTCTTCTGGTAGGACTTACAGTAATAATGGGTTATTATTTTGGGAAGAATATGAAGTTCCTAAAGCTTCCCTCAATTATTGGATTCATGATATTTGGAGTTGTTTTAGGGCCATCACTTCTAAATCTGCTCTCTACACCAATGCAACAAAATTTATCGTTTATCACGAATATTGCATTAGGTTTTGTAGCACTCAGTATTGGAATGGAATTAAAGTTTTCCACGCTAAAAAGATTAGGTAGCGGTATGGTTTATGTTATTCTGTTCGAATCATTTGCAGCATTTATAATTGTATTTGCAGGGTTGTTCCTTTTTACTAGGAATCTGCCGCTTTCTTTGTTATTTGCGGCGGTTGCACCGGCAAGTGCACCTGCTGGAACAGTGGCAGTAATTCAGGAATATAAAGCAAAGGGGAATCTTACAAAAGCACTTTTTGCAGTTGTAGGTTTTGATGATGGGTTGGGAATTATCATCTTTGGCTTTTCTGCAGCAATTGCTAAAAATATTATCTTGCATGAAGCGGGGGCAACATCTTGTGGGCTGTGGGCAACAATTCTAATTCCACTAAAAGAGATCGGTTTTAGTTTCTTATTAGGTGGCTTGATAGGATTTATTTTTTCACTGCTTGTAAGTAAATTAAGAAATTCAGACGACATCCCAATACTAGTTTTTGGATTCATTCTAACAGCTTGTGGATTTTCACAGATCTTGCATACATCAATAATATTAACCGTGATGATAATGGGTGTTTTTATAATTAATACTCAACCAAGTTCATTGGTAAACCGAATCCAGAATAGTATGCGTTCATTTATGCCGTTATTGTTCATTTTATTCTTCACTCTTGCAGGAGCAAATTTACATATTAAAGCGTTACCATCATTAGGGCTTATCGGTGTGATCTATGTTATTAGCCGTTCTTCAGGTTTAATTCTAGGTTCAAGATTAGGTGCGATAATTGGTAAAGTAGATAAGAATATTAAGAACTATATCGGGCTGGGAATTCTGTCGCAAGCCGGTGTAGCAATTGGACTTGCCCTAATGGTAAAAAGTGAATTTGCAGGACATGGAAATTTGATAGAAACCGTTTATGGGACCAAAATAACAACCGGAGACCAAATTGGAACTGTAATTCTAACCACAGTAACTGCAACTTGTATTTTCTTTGAAATAATAGGTCCGATACTAACCAGGATTGCTTTAGAAAAAGCTGGTGAGATCAATGTGGGGAAGGAATAAAACTTATTAATTGTTCTTCACAAACCCAATCACTTTTTTAGCATTAAACTTTGCATCATTTCCAGCAAGTTTTAAAGGAGATATTGTTTGTCCTTCTCTTTTAGAAAGCCCGTAGGTGTAGGTTTTGTCATAGTAATCTAAAATGATGTCGGTTGCAGTATAATAATCTTCTTCTTCAATTGCTTCTATTGCTTTTTGGGTATTTAATCCACCCAATCTGCGGGAAATATTTGTAATGGAATTTATCAAATATTCTTTGTTAAAATTAGCATAATCTTTTATTAACCTGTTTATGCGATTATCTTTAGAAACCTCGATTTTAATTACATTTGTGCTTCTCATTTGTATGAATAAATCATCTGGGATTTTCACTCTTCCAATCATTCTGCTTTCGTCTTCCAGCCAGATATTTTGCTCAAAATTAAAGCTATTTAATTGTGCTGCAAGGTTATTTTCAAATTGTTGAGTTGTAGGTTGATCTTCCTGTCCTAGTGCACCAAATGCAGAACCTTTGTGATGAGCTATTCCTTCCAAATCAAGCATTTGTTGGTTCGTTTTTCCAATTTCTTCCAGAATTTCAGTTTTTCCACTTCCGGTCATTCCACCAATAACAGTAAGATTAAATTTCTTCTTAAAAGAACCTAAAATAAAATTGCGATATGCTTTATAGCCACCATCTAACCGATATACTTTTTTACCTGCAGTTTGGAAGAGATATCCCATCCCGGTACTACGAAAACCACCACGCCAGCAATAAATACAAATCTCCTGCGTAGAAACAAGTCTTTCTAATTCATCAAGATATTGGTCGGTTTTTGCTGCTATATATTCTAATGCTTGCGCAATAGCTGTATCTTTACTCTCTTGTTTATATTTTGTGCCTACAACTGCACGTTCTTCATTAGAAAATATAGGAATATTTATCGCACCTGTTATGTGTCCGTCAGTGAATTCAGCAGGAGTACGAACATCAATAATGGGAAGATATTTTGAAAGTTTTATGAATTCTTGGATAGGGATGCTTTCCATAAACACCTAAAGAAATTATTTTACTAAGATCTCTTCCAAAACTTCCAATCTTCCTTCAGGCGCATCGGGAGCATCGGAATACGGTTTTATTCCTAATAATTCACAGATCAATGGATAAACATGAATATTCTCAAATGTTCCTATTTTATAATTAGATTTTATCTGTGGACCCATTGCATAAAAAATTCCATGCATATTCTTAACTGCCGGATCATAACCATGAGTACCATTAGATCTGGATGTTTCACCTTGGGTTAATATTACCCATCCGTCATCTGCAACCAGCACAAAATCACCAGTATTCCTATTTACAAAATGATATCTTTCCGGAATTTCATCACGTGCATAAGCTGTCATATGCTCAATTTGTTTTAATTGTTTTTCCATGCGATCAGCTACCACATCATTCTGCTCTTTAAAATGGATCTGTGCAACCGGATCTCCTGTAAAAGTAAAAATTGCATCCATATCAGAAACATGATCATCCAAATAAATAATTCTATCTTCACTTATTGTTGTCATTCCATGATCGCTAACCAAAACCAGATTGACCTCATCTGCAATATCCAGATTTTTAATTCCATCTAAAATATATCCTAAAAGGTCATCCATATTTTTAATAATTGGAATAAGATCGGGATTTTCCGGGCCGAACTTATGTCCTGCAGAATCAGGTTCATGGAAATACAACATAACAAGCTGTGGTCTTTTTTCTTCAGGCAGCTGTAACCAAGACATTACAGAATCTACACGAGCTTTGAAAGGAAAATTGTGCTCATACGCTTTTACAATTGAAGGTGAAAATCCCTTTGTAGGAGCTTCTGAACCAACCCAAAAATAGGAAGCAGCTTTTACGTTTTGTCTTTCTGCAGTAGCCCAGATAGGTTCTGCTTTATACCATTTTGCATCACGTACTTTTTCTTTATCAGCGATTTTATAAACTGCATCATATTCATAATCGTAGAATTTATTTGCTGTTATCATATTGGTTGCGGCATAAGCTCCTGTTGCCAGTGCATAGTGATTTGGAAATGTTTTAGATGGGAAAACAGGTTTTATCGATTCTGCTTTTGTACCATGATCTCGCATAAAATCAAGATTTGGTGTTTCTGTTTTCGTATCATAATCAAATCTGAAACCATCAAACGAAACCATGATCACATAAGGTTCTCCTGCGAATAAAGTGATGGAGAATGTTATCAATATCCATAAAAATATAAAACGTTTTAATATGTTTCTAGAAATCATTTAAGCTCCTCAATCTCTTAAATCTTCAACAATTCTTCTTTAACAAAATCAACCAGTTCTTTTACATATTTTGCAGAAAAATCAAATTTAATTCCCGCAGCTTCATAAAGTTTATTTACAGGAACAGTGTAGCCAAGCTTCAAGAAATCTTCATATTTTTCCAAAGCTTTCTCTTTCCCAAATTTCTTGTAATTTCTATATACTGAAAGTGCTCCCAGCTGGCTCATCCCGTATTCAATGTAATAGAAAGGAACTTCGAAAATATGAAGTTGGAAAAGCCATAGAATTTTCTTGAATTTATCTACATTTGTCCAATCTATACCTGTATCATATCTTTGTAAAAGTGAAAGGAAAAATTCTTCGCGCTCCTCAACTGAATGTTCTGGATTCAGGTAGATCCAATGTTGAAGGGCATCAACTATCATACACCATGGCAGAAACCCAAGTGCTTCTTTAAATTGGTCTCGTTTTGCTTTTTTAAGATCGTTTACATCACTGTAATATTTATCCCAGTGATCCATCGAGAGAAATTCCATTGTCATAGAAGCAAGCTCTGCAACTTCACTTGGTGTTCCTTTATAAGGATCAAGCTTGATGTTTTTCATTGCAAATGTATGCATTGCATGTCCTGCTTCATGAAGTAAAGT
>JABIME010000053.1 GCA_018654125.1 Candidatus Cloacimonadota bacterium | reverse complement strand
GTCATAATAGGCTGTTGAATTTGAAGTATAAGAGCTATTATTAAAGCAAACCTTTACAAGAATATTGGATGTTCCATCCCAAACAAAAGGAGATGTAAAGGTGAAATCATTCCACCCACAATAAAATGATTACGATAGTTAAAGTAACAAAATAATCTTAATTGCGATATTAAAGGACAATATTGATCAATTCTCGATATTAACAAATTAAGTCATCAAAACGGTTTCAATCGAAAATGCAAATGAATTCTCATTCACAACACGAAGTGAATTTGAAATTTAAATCTTGTCAAGTAGAGTTTATTATGATTAGTAATAAAAGTTAACAGCATTAATTTTAATCAGTATAAATAAAGAAATATAATGATCTTAAGTTCTTAATTTTTACTATAATTTAAAACAAAATTGACAGATTCATACACTCCTTTTTTTTGTATAAGCATAAATTTAGGAAGGCAATATGAACAAATTGATCTTTTTTTTGTTTTTAATTTTTGTAATATCTTCTTGTGCAGAGAATTATCCTGTATTTGATGAAAATAACGCATTTATACACTTAGAAAAACAGTGTGAGCTTGGCGTAAGATATCCCGGTTCTGGTGGCATTGAACTTTGCAGAAATTTCATAATTGATGAATTAACTAAATATAATGCAGAAATTGAATTACAAAATTTTACTGTAACTATAAACAAAGAAGAAATTGATGGTGTTAACATACTAGCCAGTTTCTATCCGCAAATGAGCCGACGCATACTCTTAGGAGCCCATTACGATTCACGCCCATGGGCAGACAAAGAGGAAGATATTTCATTTCATAATACACCAATACTAGGTGCAAATGACGCAGCAAGTGGTGTTGCCGTCCTGCTTGAGTTGGCAAAGATGGTCTCTACACGGCAACCACAACAGTTTGGAATTGACATGGTCTTCTTTGACCTGGAAGATATGGGTTCTTATGGTGCAAATGAATCTTGGTGCTTAGGATCTTCTTTCTTTGCAGATAATTATACAAAACCTAAACCGGAAAAAGCGATTATAATTGATATGATCGGAGATGCGGATCTTAGTATTAATATGGAATATTTTTCGTATCATAATTCACCAAATCTGGTAAAAGAAGTTTGGGAGATTGCAGATCAACTTGGGTACAATGAATTTAAACCAAAAATTGTAAACCGAATCTATGATGATCATTATCCGCTAATTGCCATTGGCATAAATGCAATTGTTGTAATAGATTTTGAGTATCCTGTTTGGCATACGTTGGAAGATACTCCTGACAAATGTTCCCCTCGCTCCTTAGGTATTGTTGGGCAGACAATGGTCAATTTAATCTATCAGGAAAAATGAAAAAGCTAAATAATTTATTAACACCAAATGAACAGAAACTTTTGCTGTTCATAGTTTTTTTTGCCTTTGCAGGATTGGTACTAAAGTATACCGGATTAACTGCTGAAGAAGAGGTAAATTCAGCTGACAGCTTGAATTTCCAACAAGACTACCAAATTAAGTATGACCTGCAAAATGTTACAAAAGAAGAGCTGATAACAATACCCGGAATCGGAGACAAAAAAGCTGAAGATATCTTGCAGTATAAAGAGCAACATGGCTTCCTATCTAAAACAGATTTGATGAACATAAAAGGTATTGGCAAAAAAACTTATGATAAGATAGAGAAATATTTTGTTGATCTTACAACTGACGTGCAGACAGCTAAGAAAGTCTTGAAAAAACTAGAGGATAATTCCGTTCCAAAAAAAATAAATATTAATACTGCAGATAAAAACGAATTGACAAAAATCACAGGTATTGGTCCTTCAAAAGCAGATAAGATTATTGCTTTAAGAGAGAAGATCGGTAGATTTATGAAGAAGGAAGATCTTCTGCAAGTCAAAGGTATCGGTGAGAAGACGTTGAAAAAAATTGAAGAGCAAATAACTCTGGGAGAATGATTATGACTGATAAGGCGACACCAACAATTACTTTAGCAGAATTATATGAAAATCAGGATCAGTATATTGATGCTTTGGTGATCTATAAAAATCTGAATAAAGAGAACCCAACGGAAGAGTTGCAAAATAAGATCAATGAGTTAAAAGATATAATATTTAAGGAAAATACTTTGGAATATTCGACGATCATTGATAAAATCTTTACAGAAGAAGAGAAAAGAATTTTTCATATCTTACCTCATGAGCAATATAAAGCATATAAGGAATCACAAGCTGACTTAAAAAATGATGAAACCTATCCGGAAGAATTAACTGCAATAGAAGAAGAGGATATCACTCCTGATGAAGAATTAAAACCTGAGACAGAAAATGAGACATTAGAAATTGAAGATCCAATAGAGCCTGAAATTGAACCTGAAGAAAAAGAGATCTTTGAGCAAGAAAACACAGTTAATAAAGTTGATGATATTGAAGAATTGATTATAGATGAAGAAGATGAGCCGAAACCAGAAGCTGAAATCGTTCCAGAAATTAACGAATTAGAAACACCTGAAATTGAAGAAACCCCAGAGACAGAGTTGAAAACTGATGACGACAAAGAAATTAACATTGATGAAGCTCTAGAGACCGACGATCAATTAGAAGATGACATTTCGCTTGAGATCGATGAGGAAATTCAAAAAGAGCCTGATGTTACAGTTGAGCCAGAATCCAAAACAGAAGAAGCTGTTTCTATTGAAGATATCATGAAGAATAATGCTGAAGGACAAAGTGACATAATTGAAAATGAAATTGAAATTGATCCTGTTGATGAAATGGATACAATCATAGAGCCTCAAACTGATAATCACATTTTAGAATTGTTAACAAATCTTTCTAAAATGAGACCTGACATTGTAGATCGTGTTCTAAAAGAGAACATCGGACCCGAAGCCTCTCTTGCAGAGATAAAACTATCTGACTTACATTATGTAGTTGAATTACTAAAAGTTTCAGAGAATGTCGAAAGAGATTAAAAACATTAATAAATTGTGCATTAAATGCACACATAAATGTAAGCAATCAGCAGAAACGCATCTGCTTGGATGCCCACATTATGAACTTAAACCTGAGCAATTGGAATTCAAGTTTAAGTTCTCTGGTAAAGTAAAAAAATGAGAATCATTACAGGAAAGTTCAAGAAAGCAAATCTGTTTGCTGTTCCCGGTAAAACTGCACGTCCTACTACTGATTACATTAAAGAAGTTATCTTCTCTGTTATCTCATCTTGTTCAGAGAAGAACATCCTCGATCTTT
Source organism: Candidatus Cloacimonadota bacterium (assembly GCA_018654125.1). The sequence continues at coordinate 222 of JABIME010000053.1, read as the reverse complement.
ATGCTGGAAGCGGATCTTTGGGTTTTGAAACTCTAAGCAGAGGTGCTGTTTTTGTAGACTTTGTAGATTTCTCAGATAAATCTATAAAGACAATGAAGCGCAATATTGAGAAGCTAAAATGTACTTCCGATTGTAAAATTCATAGAAAAAAAGTAAATGCGTTCCTAAATAGTTGTGAGAAAAAATTTGACCTGATCTTTATGGATCCACCTTATAATAAAG
>JABIME010000381.1 GCA_018654125.1 Candidatus Cloacimonadota bacterium | reverse complement strand
TTGTTGCGATTTCCTATGTAAAACATTCATTTTCATTCAATATATTCTACTGGATTGGTTGGCTGGGTGCACTCACTGCAATTGTCGGAGCATTTTTAGCAGCTTTTCAGGAAGATGCAAAAAAACTTCTGGCTTATTCCAGTATGAGTCAGGTTGGATATATCGTTGCTTCTATTGGACTTCTAAGTCATTTAGGTTGGATCTCAGCACTCTATCTTTCTATAAATCACTTTATGTTCAAAGCAATGATCTTTATTGCAATAGCCGGTGTTATTCATCGAACTGGAACAAGAGACATGTACAAAATGGGTGGATTAATTAAGAAAATGCCGATCTCATATATTTCAGTTTTGATTGGAATTATTGCAGTGTCGGGTGTTCCACCACTATCCGGTTTTGGTTCTAAATGGCTACTTTACACTTCCTTCATAGAAAAAGGTTGGTTTCTGCAAGCCGGAGTTCTATTCTTTGCAAGTGGCGTCAGCTTCCTATATTTGTACCGCTTGATACATACGATCTTCTTGGGACAATTAAAATATGAGCATCAAAATATTAAGGAAGCACCGATCTGGTATTTAATCCCTCAAGTAATTTTTATGATGGGAATTATGGCAATTTCAATGTATCCGAATCTAATCATTAATCCTCTGAATGAAATTGTTGGAAATTATTTTGCGACCACAATTCAAATTGATGGTTACAATGTAACAAGTTCATTGGGTCATTGGAATGGAAATATGGTGATGATGGTTACAATGGGTGTTTTTGTTGTTCCGCTGATATTCCTGATACTATTTAATGGCAGAATGCAGAAAGTTAAGCAGTTTAATATTGTATTCTCTGCCGAGAGACCGGAATCTCCACAGACCACACATTTTGCTCATAATATGTTCTCTCATATGTATAAAGCATTGGGTGGATTTACAAAGCCGAGAATTCAGAACTTCTGGGGTTCTGTGAGTGAGTGGTCAAATTCTTTAGCTGGTACATTCCGTCAGATTTACACCGGAAACGGGCAAACATATTTACTGCATATTATTCTATATATTGTAGTTTTATATATATTTTTAGGAGTGTAAATGAATATTACAACAAAAATTTTATACGCCATAATCTCTGTATTTGTTGCTACTGCATACGGGCTTATTCTAGGTGGAATTGTTAGAAAGATCTATGCAAGAGTACATGGAAGGTATGGCCCACCTGTTTGGCAGCCGTTTATTGATATTTTACAAACTCATGCGAGACGAGTTTCAATTTCACATGGGTATATGTATTACTTAGGGCCTGTCTTCCGTTTAGCCGGTGGTCTTGGGACATATCTATTTATTCCGGTGATATTTGGATCGGTTGTTTTTTCCAATTTCTCGATGGCTGGAGATCTACTTCTAGTTATGTATTTTATCTTCTTCGGTCAGTTGGGAATGGCTTTGGGTGCAGGTGAAGGTGGACATCCATATTCACCGATTGGAATTGCCAGAGGTTTAGCTCAGATGAGTACTTTTGAAGTTCCATTTGCACTATCTGTAATGGCACTTGCTATTCAATATAATACATTAAATATTACAACAATTGTTGCTGCTCAACAAGGGAGCATTCTAAATTGGACATTATTTACAAATCCATTGGCAGTAGTTGCTGCAATGATTTCGCTTTTAGGAATGAACATGCATTCACCATTTAGTATTGTGTTGGCTCCTCAGGAGATTCCAATTGGACCTCCAATAGAGATGAATAGCAGTTTTCTTGCAACATTACAAACCAATAGAGGATTATTTGGATCAGCAAAACTGGTTCTTTTTATGAATCTATATTTTGGTGGAGCAGCTCATGCAAATATCTTTGTTGCTTTGGTTATAATGGTCGTAAAAACATTTTTAATTTATATGTTCTCTGTTTTTGTGGGAGCAGCTTTTCCAAGATTCAGACCGGAACAATCCATGCGATTTTTCCTAAAATGGCCTACGTTAATTGGAATTGCATCGATAATTTTAGTTGCCTATTTGTAGAGGAGATATTGTGAATAAAAAAGACATCAATAATATTGAAAAAGAGATGAAACTGGCAAATGAAGGATTGTCGGAGAAAGAACGTACACTATTTAGTGATGCGCGTCCAACTCCTGTTAGACCTTTGAACAAATATTTAGAGAAATTTCTGAACTGGGCACGAGCGGAATCTTTGTGGATCTTAGCTTTTGGAACTGGTTGCGGTGCTGTTGAATTAAGACCACTAATGACAGCACGCTTCGATATGTTCAGATATGGAATTGCTCCACGACCTACACCCAGACAAGCTTCTGTGTTTGTAATTGGTGGTTACGCCTCCATTAAAACAATTAAGAGGATCGTGCGAAGTTATGAACAAATGCAGGGGCCAAAATACGTGATAGCTCTGGGAAGTTGTACGATAAATGGTGGGATGTATTATGATAGCTATTATACTATAAATCGTATAGATTATTATATTCCTGTAGATATTTATGTAGCTGGCTGCATGCCGCGTCCGGAAGCTTTGATAGCAGGTTTTGATAAAATGAAAAAGCAGATCAAAGCAGGTAAGTGTAACGGAATGAATAAATATGCTGAGAATTTCGACTGGTATAAAGCAAACCAGAAGAAAGTAATAAAAGATTGGAATATGCCGGATTACAACTGGTAGGAGAAAGAATGGAACAAATATTAAATAGATTAAAACAAAAGATTGAAGTTGGATCAATTATCGAACAAAGAGCTGATCTCTACTTCATTACAGTTCAAGAAGAACAAATAGAACTCGTTCTTTCCTACTTGAAACAGCAGGAAAATTTTACACATTTAGCTTTTTTGCAAGCCGTAGATTTTATCGAAGACAATAAATTCCAATTAACCTATATGCTTTATAATTATGATATTAAAGTTAATTTAGGAATTAAAGTTTTCATTGATAGAGAAAAATCTGAGATGACATCCACTCACAAATTATGGGCTCATGCATGGCAATATCAGAGAGAACTTAAAGAGATGTATGGAATCGATTTTCCCGGTTCACCAAAGGTGGATGAATCGTTTGTTTTAGAAGGCTGGGAAGAGATACCACCAATGAAAAGAGAATTTGATACGCTGGCATATTCCGAAAAAACTTTCTATCAGCGTCCGGGCAGATCCAGTAATGATCCAAAAGAATATATGAAAGAAAAACTAAATAAGAATTTCCCTCAATCTACAAAAGAAGGGAGGAAAGATGACTAAACAATCAAAAAGTAAATATGATAATTTTAAAGTAGATAGGTCAAAATTCCCTGAAATGGAAAAGGGAAAACCTGTTATTGATCTAGATTCACATAAATATACAAAATTGTGGCAAGGTCCGCAGCATCCTGGAGTTACGGGAAACATGGCTATTGAACTCACAATAAATGGTGATGAAATAGTTCAGGCAAAAACTCATGTTGGTTATTTACATCGTGGATTTGAAAAGCTTTTAGAACGAAGAAAATATATTCAGGGTTTTACAATTGTTTGCCGTATCTGTGTTCCCGAACCTGATACAAATGAATATCTTTATTCTGCAGCTGTAGAGGAACTTGCTGGAATAGAAATTCCTGAAAAAGCAAAATGGATTCGAACATTGAACTTGGAAATGTCTCGTCTTGCCAGCTTTTTGATGTGGCTTGGAGGACAGGCTGGATCACTTGGCATGGGAGTAATTGGTCAATGGACTGTTGGTATGCGTGATTTCTGGTTAGACCTGTTTGAGGAGATGACTGGTGGACGTATCTATCACATGTATATGATCCCCGGAGGTGTGAGAAAAGACCTTCCAGAAGGATTTATTCCAAGAGTAAAAGAACTTATTGTGGAAACAAGAAAGCTCCTGATTGATATCGAGAAAGCACTATTTAATAACGCAATTTTTAAATCCAGATTAAAAGGATTGGGAATTATTCCAACCGAAATGATCGATGAGTATGGAATAGTTGGTGCAAATGCACGAGCCAGCGGTAGAGAATATGATGTAAGAATGAATAATCCATATTTGAAATATCCGGAACTAGAAATGAAGATGATAACTTCTACAGGTGGAGATGCATTTGCTAGAGCAGAAGTTAGATATCAGGAAATTCATCAGACATTAGATCTGATCTCTCAGATTCTTGATAAGTTACCTCAAGAAGGAGAAATTCAAGCTAAACTACCAAATGTTGTGAATTGGAAAATTCCTACAGGACAAACTTATGTAAAAGCAGAATCAACTCGTGGAGAACATGGTTTTTACATAGTTTCTGATGGAACGAAATATCCACGACGAGTTTTCAATAGAGGTGCCAGCTATACACATGCAATTTCTGTTTTTGAAAAACTGGCAATAAATACAAGCATTTCCGATACAGCTGCTCTGCTTGTTTCACTGCAAACTTGCCCACCGGAAATTGAGAGGTAATGATGAGTATAAAAGATATAATATCACCATTTAGTGTTTGGAAGAGAGCTGCCCAAAAACCTTGGACAATTAAAGATCCGATAAATGACAGAGAAGGTGCTGAGAATTATCGGGGATTCCATAAGAACGATTTTGATAAATGTGTTGGTTGTGGAACTTGTGAAGATATTTGCCAGAACGCAGCTATTGATCTAATACCCGTAGAAGGTGTAGAAACTGATATGGGTGACAGTGGATTACGACCAATGATAGATTACGGACGCTGCTGCTGGTGTGCTCTATGTGTTGATGTTTGTCCAACCAGCTCACTTACAATGTCCAATGATTACACATGGGTTACGGATGATCCGGATGAGTACAGATTTGTTCCTGGTGCAGATAAAAAGAAATGGGATGATTGTGAGAAAGGTTACAAAAGAGCTGATAATTTCCAATTAATAGATTTTGAAAGAATTAAAATGAATGAACTTGGAGTTGAAGAGAGAAGCTCATCATTTATAGAGATGGTAAAAGGTTACTCTAAAGAGCAGGCAATAGAAGAAGCTGAAAGATGTCTTGAATGCGGAATTTGTGTTGCTCGCTGTCCTGCACACATGGATATTCCTGAATATATTAAAGCGATCAGAGAAGATGACATTGAGCTTGCAGTTCAAATTCTATACAAAACAAATCCGTTCTCAGCAAGTTGCGGAAGAGTATGTACACATCATTGTGAAGATGTATGTTCTTTAGTACATAATGGAGAACCAATTGCAATCCGCTGGTTAAAACGATATATCCTTGATCAGGTTTCTCCTGAAGAAATTGCAAAAGTACTTAAAGATATTATTCAAACTAACAATAAAAAAGTTGCAATAGTTGGAGCTGGCCCTGGTGGACTTTCTGCTGCATACTACTTGCGATTATTGGGTTATGAGATCACAATATTCGAAGGTAACGATAAAGGTGGCGGAATGCTTCGATACGGAATTCCAGAATATCGTTTACCTTACGATCAGCTTGATAAGGATATTAATTATATCGCATCACTTGGTGTAGAAATTAAGTATAATACTAGAATCGGAGAAAATGTAAAATTCGATGAGATATATAATTCTTATGATGCACTATTTATATCTCCGGGACTATGGAACTCAATTCCAGTAAACATCACGGGAGAAGAACTTCCTAATGTGATTTCAGGAATCGATCTGCTTAATAAAGTTACCAATAAAGAAGAAATCGACCTGGGAAATAAAGTTGCTGTTATTGGTGGTGGAAACTCCGCAATGGATGCCGCAAGAACAGCTAAAAGACTTGGTGCAGAAGTAGAAGTATATTACAGAAGAAGAATTGAAGATATGCCAGCTGACGTGGAAGAAATTGTAGAAGCTCAAGAAGAAAATGTGAAGTTCTTCCCGCAAACGACTCCACTGGAATTAAAGAAAGATGGCTCTAGAATAAAGTTTGTTTGGGGTAAGAATAAAATGGAGCACGAAGAAGGTAAACGTCCAAAACCTGTTCTTATAAAAGGTGAAACATTCGAAACAAACATCGATACTTTTATCATTGCAATTGGACAAAATGCAGATCTCTCATTTTTAACAAAAGAGATAAGAGATAGTATTGAAACGAAATGGGGCAAGATAATTGTGAATGATAACGGACAAACAAACGTGGAAAAAGTATTCTCTGGTGGTGATGCTTCCAATAGTAAAGCAGATGCTGTAAGCGCAATTGCAGATGGGCACAAAGCTGCAGTAGGAATTGATAAATATTTGAACAAATAGGAGGAAAAATGCTGATAAAAGATATTCTTAAATTTAAGGGTGGATTTGTTTATACTGTTAATGAGAATGAGCAAATATGTAAAGTACTCGATACATTTGTAGAGAAGAAGATCGGCTCTTGTATGGTAGCAGATTCAAACGAAAAGTTCATTGGGATCATGACGGAAAAAGATGCAATAAAATGCTTTAAAGATGTACAGAGATTCTCTGATATCAAAGTGAAAGATATTATGACCAAATATGAAAATATTATAATTGTCTCAGAAGATGATAACATCCAATATGCAATGAGCATAATGACAGAAAATCGAATCAAGCATCTTCCTGTTATGAAAGATGGAAATGTTATCGGTGTAATCTCTATTGGAGATATCGTAAAAGCACAATTAGAACATAGCGAGCACATAGCAAAAACTTATCTCGATCATATAAAAGGAAAGACTCCTCAGCCGAATAATCAGGAATATTAAATGAAAAACATTTGTGTTTTTTGTGGTTCCAGTCCGGGAGCTGATCCAGCATATTTGCAGATGGCTAATAAGTTGGGAAGAGAGATCGCAGCACGTGGACTTGGCTTAGTTTATGGATCATCCAACTTGGGTTTAATGGGTGAAGTTGCTAAAGGTGCTCTTTTAGGTAGTGCTCCCGTTGTGGGTGTATTGCCTAAAGTATTTGATGGAAGAGTGCAGCATCCCGATCTTACTGAGCTTATTGTTACAGATACAATGCATCAGCGAAAAGCAAAGATGTTTGAGATCTCAGATGGCTTTATCGCCTTACCGGGTGGATTTGGAACCTTTGAAGAATTATTAGAAATTCTTACTTGGTCGCAGATCGGATATAGCTCTAAACCTTGCGGGATCCTTAATGTGAATGGATATTATGATGAACTGCTTAAATTTTTTGATAGATCTGTTGAAATGCGATTTGTTAAACAAGAACATCGTGATGCAATAATTGTTGATACAGACCCAAAAAAGATATTAGATAAATTTGAAAAATATAAACCAGTTATAATTGATAAATGGATAGATAAGTAGGTGTAATTAACTAATTACTCAGAATTATTGAATTTTTTTCTGGAGTTTAAAATAACTCCAATTGCACTTCAATTTCCGATTTATATTTTGGAATAACAGTAGGAATTTTATACTTACTACATAATTCTTCAAAAATCTTTTTCAATTTATGATAACTATTAACTGAACACGAATAATTCTCACCAAATTTATTGATATATTTTTGCTTAATTCCCGGGAAATGGTCATCCAACTTTTTGTAGTAATATTCTCTTTGTCTATCGCGTGTTGTCATGCCAAATCCTGGTAAAATATAAGAAGTATTATGTTCAGAACCTTTCTTTATTATACTACTAATGTTCTCAACATTATCTTCAATAAATGGTAATATGGGCATCATTATTATTCCGGCTTGAATTCCATTATTATTCAATATTTCTATCGCTTTCAAACGGTTGGAAACCAATGAAGCACCTGGTTCAAGAACTTTTCCTAAATCATCATCTGCAGTTGAAATTGATAAGCTGATCGTAGCATAGGCTTTACTTATTTTCTTTAACAGATCAATATCTCGGAGAACTAAATTACTTTTGGTTATTATGTGAATTGGGAACTTAAATTCAGCAATAATTTCAAGTGCTTTTCTAGTTAATTTTTCTTCTACTTCCAAGGGCTGATACGGGTCGTTCATCGAGCCAAGCCCTATAGTCCCCTTTACTCTTTTGGAAGCCAGTTCATTCCTAAGTAATTCAAGAGCATTTTCTTTAAAGATTATCTCACTCCCAAAATTTTCTATTTGATAACATTCACTTCTAGTATCACAATAAATACATTGATGTTGACACCCACGATAAAGGTTCATATTATATTTTAATCCGAACCAATCATCAGGTTGTTTTACATGACCCAGAAGTTGTTTTGCTTGGGATGGAATAATTTTAAATTTCATTATATCTG
>JABIME010000380.1 GCA_018654125.1 Candidatus Cloacimonadota bacterium | reverse complement strand
ATGTTGCGTTTATCACTGACATAAAACGCCAATTTCCTTTGCATCGAAAAGGGATCATAATATTGTAATAATCCGGTTGACAAGTTAAGCTTAATTAAAACATTCAACAACATAATATAAATTGAGATAATAAGGAGAAAATTATGGCAAGAATGACCGTGAATGCGGAATTGTGTAAAGGCTGTGGATTGTGTATCCCTGCCTGCCCGAAGAATATTATTAGGTTCTCTGAAGAGATCAATTCTAAAGGGTATCATTATTCGGAATGCTTTGATCAAGAAGCTTGTATAGCTTGCAAATTATGCTATACTACTTGTCCTGATGTTGCAATTACAGTAGAAAAATAAATGGAGGAATTTATGGCTGAAAAGGTTTTAATGAAGGGTAACGAAGCAGTTGCTGAAGCCGCTATTCGTGCAGGCTGCAGGCTATATTTTGCTTATCCTATCACACCCCAAAGTGAATTAATAGAATATATGTCTAAAATGATGCAAAAGGCAGGTGGGACATTTATTCAAGCAGAGAGTGAAATTGCAGCAATAAATATGGTTTATGGAGCATCCGGCTGCGGAAAAAGAACAATGACATCATCATCTTCTCCAGGTATTTCTCTTAAAATGGAAGGTATTTCATATTTAGCTGGAGCGGAATTACCAGCAGTTATTGTTAACGTACAACGTGGCGGACCGGGACTTGGTGATATTCAACCTGCACAAGGTGATTATTTTCAAGCAACAAAGGGTGGTGGTCATGGAGATTATCGTCTTATTGTTCTTGCACCGAGTACAGTTCAGGAATTTGCAGATATGGCTGATCTTGCTTTTGAATTGGGAGATAAGTACAGAAATCCAGTAATGATATTATCTGATGGACTTTTGGGTCAGATGATGGAGCCAGTCGAGTTTAAAGCTCCAAAAACAGAAAAGGAAATTGAAGAGTTAGATAAACAGCATTATGACTGGTGTATGTACCCAAATGAAGATGAACCAAATCATCACCATCATGAGATTAATTCTTTAGAGATAGATCCGCTTGTTCTTGAACAACACGTTATTAAACTTGGAAAGAAGTTTGACCTGATCGAAAAGAATGAAGTAAGATATGAGGAGTACAATATTTCTGCAGATAACGATGTTGTGGTTGTTGCATTTGGAACAGCTGCCAGAATTGCAAAATCTGCAATAGATGAGTTACAGGAGAATAGTAAAAGTGTAGGAATGATTAGACCAATTACAGTTTGGCCATATCCTTATGAAGAAATTAGTAATGTACTTCATGATAAAGTTAAAAAAGTAGTGGTTTGTGAATTAAATCTGGGTCAGATGGTTGAGGATGTAAAACTTGCTGTAAATGGGAAATTACCTGTAGAATTTATTGGAAAAGTTGGAGGTATCTTATTTACACCTGACGAAATAAAAGCTAAGATCTTAGAAGGAGAGGGGGAATAATGGAAATTATTGCACAAAGACCAAAATCATTAACAGATACTCCATTTACATATTGTCCTGGTTGTACTCACGGCATTTCCCACAGACTTATTGCTGAGGCAATTGATGAGCTTGAAATGAGAAATCAAATGATGGGTGTTGCTCCTGTTGGATGTTCTGTTTTTGCATACAAGTTTTTCAACTTTGATATGGCGGAAGCTGCTCATGGTAGAGCTCCGGCTGTAGCAACTGGAATGAAACGAGCAAGACCAGATATGCATGTTTTCACTTATCAGGGTGATGGTGATCTTGCAGCTATTGGAACTGCTGAGATCGTTCATGCTGCAAATAGGGGAGAGAACATAACGGTTTTCTTCGTAAATAATGCCATTTATGGAATGACTGGCGGGCAAATGGCTCCTACTACACTTCCCGGTATGAAAACTTCTACCTCACCATATGGTAGAGATGAAAAAGATATTGGATATCCAATACAAGCTTGTGAATTAATTAATTCTTTAAGAGCTCCGTATTTTATTGAAAGGGTTTCTCTACTTTCACCTCAAGATATTCTAAAAGCAAAAAAAGTAGTGAAAAAAGCACTTCAATTTAATAAAGAAGAAAGGGGATTTACATTTGTAGAGTTTGTTTCTACATGCCCAACAAATTGGGGTTTATCTCCTATTGATGCTTTGGCATGGGCTAAAGAGAATATGCTTCCTTTTTTCCCACTTGGAAATCTGAGAGACAAATCACTAGAAGGAGAGAAATAATGAAAACTGAAATTATAAGCTCCGGATTTGGTGGACAGGGTGCTCTTACAATTGGTAAATTTCTAGCAAAAGCCGGAATGGGTGAAGGGCTAAATGTTTCTTGGCTTCCTTCATATGGACCTGAAATGCGTGGTGGAACTGCAAATGTTTCTGCTGTAATTTCGGATAGACCAATAGCCTCACCACTTGTGTCTTATCCAGATATTCTTATTGCATTGAATCAGCCTTCAATAGATAAATTTGGCCCGAATATTAGAGAAAACGGTTTACTTATTACTAATTCAGATATGTGCCCTCATGGAACAAAACGTGAAGATATAACCGTTATTGAAGCACCTATGAATCAGATAGCTAAAGAAATTGGAAGTATGATGGTTCTTAATATGGTGGCAATTGGCATAGTAATTGGGAAAACAGGAATTGTTAAATATGAGACACTTGAAGCTGATCTTTCTGGTTTCCTTAAGAAAAAGAATCCTGAACTTTTAGAGGCTAATCTTAAAGCTATAAAAAAGGGAATTGAGATTGGAAAAAAATAAAATTACTGATTTGTTATGTAACTTATAAAAAGTGGTTCAAATAAAACCCGGCAGAAATGTCGGGTTTTTGTACATAAATTAAAATTAATT
>JABIME010000379.1 GCA_018654125.1 Candidatus Cloacimonadota bacterium | reverse complement strand
GCAACAAGTAAAATTCCAAAAACTCCGGCTTTACTCAGCACAGATGAAATGAAAGGTGTCATATCATCTTCAGCTTCCGAATATGCTCCGGGAACCCAGATATGAACTCCAAGAGAACCAGATTTTATAAGGAATCCAATTGAAAGCAGGATCATTGAAATAACAGGTAACTTAACTGTTGCTATGCCGCTAACTAAACTTGAACCTTCTGTTAAATGTGGAGCAAATCCCAAACCTGCCAGCATTAAATATGCACCAGCTAATGAGAATGTAATGTATGTGAGTGCTGGAACTTTTGCTTTCTCACCTCTTATTATTAGAAGATAAGATGCAATCGTCATGAATTCCCAATTTAAGAAGAAAGTTAAGTAGCTATCTGCCACTAACAGATTCCCCATTGAGAAGATCATCATTAAAAGAAAACCATAGAAACCTTTTCCAGTATCTTTTCTATTCATTGTAGAAATGATTATTATACCACTTCCAATTATGAAGATAATTCCAAATAATGATTGAAGGTGAGTTGCCATTGGATACAAATAGTATCCATAAAGAGCAATGACCGCAATAGAAATAACTGCTTTAAACTTAGACTTTAAGAAATTGATCAGATACATTCCAAAAACGGCTGCAATTGGTAAATAATTTACCGGATTAAACAGATAAACTCTCGTCATAATCCAAAATGAAACCAAGAACATCATTAAAACAAATATGGTAATTGGAAGAATCTGAGAGAATCCAGTCTGTTCCTTAACTTCAGATTCATTTTCATTCTTAATTGCATATCCAAACCAGCGGAAAAGATAGAATGCTTCAAATAATGAACCAACTAAAATCGCCGTTAACACTAAATAATATTTTGTGGTTATAAGAATTTTAACAAGTTCCCATTTTGCCCAAAAACCTGGGAATGGAGGAAGGCCTGCCAAAGCAAACAAAAGAACTCCAAACATTAATAATAATGGTAAATTTTCTTTTAGAGCAGACCAATCTTTAATGTTATTTTTTTGTACAATCCCTGTAATCCAGAAAAGTCCTGCTTTTGCTAAGAAATGATTGAGGAAAAATCCACCCGCGATCAACAGAACCATTCCATCTGTTAAGCCAATTTTAAAGGCAAATGATAAAACAGCAACGACTAATCCCATTTGAGCAATTGATGAATAACCCAATAATCTTTTGGGATTTGTTTGTTTAATACCAATTAGATTTGAGAAGAAGAAAGTTACAATTCCGCCACCCACAAATACTGAGAGATATTCACTTGAAAGCAGCGGAAGGATCTTATAGATTACAAATAAAATTGCTGCTGAATTTACAACTGCAATCACAGATACAATCCCTGAATTCACAGCTTCATAAACATCCAATGCCCAGCCATTTGCAGGGAATGGTTTTAACTCAATAAAAACAGATATGAGTAAAATGAATACTGAAAACACACCTGTTTTCATCGCTAATAATGATGAACTTCCAATGATGGAATCAAGATTAAGATTGCCTGTGAAATAATAAATAAAGGTTACTCCCAGCAAGAAAAATGTAGATGTAATCCCTCCGGCAAGCATATATTTGAATCCAGCAGAAAATGATTTTCTATTTTCATCAAAACTAATAAGAGCATAAGTAGAAATTGATACGATCTCTAAAAATACGAACATATTAAAGAGGTCTCGCGTCATCACCAACCCGTTTACTCCCATTATTAAAATTAAATATAAGATCAATCCGGAAATATGGGTCTTTATAAATTTCTTAAATAGGAATATTGCAGACATAAGTCCTGCTATATTTGCCAATAGCAGTACGAATGATTCCAACAAACCTAATTTTAAATTGATTGATAGAGGTGCTACAAAACCTGCAGTGTTAAGTATCAGAGATGGTTTTCCTAAAATTGCAAATTGATAGAACCACCCAAATATTACTGCAATATTAAATAGTAGGATTCCATACAAAAAAGTTAAAGACCATTTTCTTCCAACTTTATCAATAACAGATAACAGGAATCCAGCAGCAAGAGATACAATAAGAATATATATTGGATTTACCATTTCAACTCCTGATAATCATCAATCGATAACGATCTATTTTTTTGATATAATTTTATAACGTAACTTAACATTAGAGCAGTAACTGCCAACCCGATAACAATTGCTGTAAGAACCAGAGCAGATGGGATGGGATCAACAACAGAATTTACTGCATTCTTAATATCTACACCTGCATCAATTATTGGAGCAGTTTTACCACGAAGATACCCAATTGAAACGATAATAATATGAATTCCGGTATCAACAATTGAGAAACCAATAATTATCTTTATCAAATTCTTTTGAGTTAGCATCCCGTAAATTCCAATGATCAGGAGTAAAAATCCCAGTATTAGAGCGAATATCATTATTCTCCTCCCATTTTATCTATAATTGTTGTTAGCTCGGAGCCAACTTTTAAACCGATCAGTGAGTAGATCAGCGGAATTGCACCTGCGCTTAATAATTTCCCGAAATTTCCTATAGGTAAAATTGTCGGGTCAAGGAAGCTGTTCATTCCAATTAATAGAACACCTAACAAACCAATAATAACATAAAACGCACCTGAGAAGGATTCAACAAAAAGTAGGATTCTATGATTGAATTTCAAATTTGTATCTGCTAATATCAATAACAAAAATGCGGTTGTTATAAGCACTCCACCTTGGAACCCACCGCCGGGTGTAAGATGACCGTGAGTGAATATGTAAACTCCTGTCAGAACTATCAGCACGAATAAAAACTGCGATCCGGTTTGTAATAATTCAGAAGATTTTCTAGATTTCTCGCTTGTTTTTTTCTTTCTTAATAGGAAGCCAACGCCTGCTGTTGCCAGAAATAGCACTGTTACTTCGCCTAATGTATCTAGTCCACGATATGTTACGATTACTGCTGTAACAACATTTTGCGTGTTCAGATCATTTACTGATCCTTCCACATATTTAGAAGACAATACACCAAGTTCTTCATGGAAATCAAAATCTTTTAAGAAAGGAAGAAACATGAGAACTAAGCCAAGAATTGCCAGTAAGATAAATACTCTCTTAATCATTCAGATCTCCTTTTCTTATCTTTTTAAGTGTGAAAATAAAGATGATCGTTGTAAGCCCGGAGCCTATTGCCGCTTCCGTCATTGCTACATCCGGTGCTGCAAGCATAAGATATATCACACTCGCTAGCAGGCTAATAACTCCGGCACTAATAATTGCAGCCAGCAAATTCTTCAATCTAATTGCCAGAAATGCAGCTATGATCATTATTATCCCTAAAACTATTATTATTATGGAGATCATTTTTCTTCTCCTTTGTTTTCTAAATTATCATCAGTTAGATCATCTTTTACAGAGCGACTTGTAAGCTTAGTTCCAGCAAAATGTGCTGCT
>JABIME010000378.1 GCA_018654125.1 Candidatus Cloacimonadota bacterium | reverse complement strand
TTGCTAAAGGATCATAATTCTCTTCTGGAGGATAGACAGTGTCGTATCCGGAAGCTGAGACATTTTCAAAAGGACCTATCATCATCCAATTACTAATTGTGTTAGTTTTAGCTACATATTGTTTTGCTTTCGATAGTTTCTTTTTTGATGCATAGTATCTAGTTAAACTACTATATAATGTCGCTTGCAGTGCACCGGTAGGATCACCTTCTTTTGCTGTATCCTCTAAATATTTAATACAATTAGTCTTTTTTTTATTTATGTTATCTCTAATAATACGTGTAAGAAGAAAGCTATAAAGATATGGATATTTGTTATCTGTATACTCTAATCCTTTTTCTAAAGTTTTCCATCCAACTTCTGTTTTTTCCTGCATTTTATAAAATAATGTGAGTCCCATATAAGCTCGAAAATTTGTCTCATCTAGATCTAAGGCACTTTTAAAATGCTCTTCAACCAAAACTAGATCATTAAGTTGCCAGGCACTCCAAGCTTCATTAACTTTTGCTTCACTTTCTGGATTTACAGCAAATATAATCGTTGGTAAAATCATTAATAGAACCAGTAATTGCTTCATTTTTTCTCCCATTTCGTTAGATTTCATTATTTTCTATAAATATTAATTCACATTGTTACAGCATTAGTTTATTTGTTTTTACATAGAATCGGTCAAGGAAAATTTGTAAGCATTAAACTATCTTCCTACCAATTATCGACTGACTTTTTAAGCACTACTTTTTTATAGATTTCATTCAATATACAATATCTTTATTGACATCAAATTTGAAGTAAACCAATTCTGATTATGTGAGGCGAGAATGAAAATCATAAAAAATGCATTTATTTTAAAAGGTGATAAATCACAAATATTTGACATTCTCTTTGATGAGAAGATCATAAAAATAGCTAAATATATAAAAGTTGAGCCTGATATTGAAGTTCTTGATCTTCATGGAAAACTACTCATACCCGGCTGTATTGATGCTCATGTGCATTTTAATGATCCTGGATTTACAGATCGTGAAGATTTTACTACTGGTACCACAGCTGCAGCCTGTGGAGGAATTACTACTATTATAGATATGCCGTGCACTTCCTTGCCTGCTGTAACAAATAAAGAAAATCTGAATACAAAGTTAGCTGTAATTGAGCCAAAAGCGATCATAGATTTTGCTCTTTGGGGAGGATTAAGAAAGAATGATCTTCCATTTGATGAAGAAATGATAAATACGTTGTGGGAATCTGGAGTTGTAGGAATAAAAATTTATACAATTTCAAGTATGGAAACCTTTGCAGCTTTATCCTACAAAGATATCAAAGAAGCTTTCAATAAATTCCCAGGAATCCTCTTTGCCTTTCATGCTGAAGATGAAGATGTTATAAATAATTCGGTAAATAAAATTAACAAAGAACAGAGAAAACTCCCAGAAAGTTATGTGAAAACCAGACCAGTAGAAGCAGAAGAAATTGCTGTTAAGAATATCCTTTCATCTTTAAATACAGAAAGCAAAGTTCACTTCGTACATATAAGCAGTAAAAATGCTTCAAAAATAATTTTAGAAAAGAAGAAGCAATACAATGTTTCCTTTGAATCATGCCCACAATATATGCAATTTACTTCAGATGATTTTCCACGTTTAAAAGGAAGGCTAAAAACTGCACCACCAGTGAAGTATGATGAAGATAGAGATTTCTTAAGAAGCAGCATAAAAAATGGATCACTAGATTTTGTTACAACTGATCATGCCGGATGTGATTATGAAAAAGGTAAATCTTTCGAGGATTTTTCAAAAGTTTATAATGGAATTCCCGGTACTGAATTAATGATACCTTACTTATTCTCAGAATTTTATCTAAAAGAGGAAGTAAACTTAAAACGTATGATAGAATTAACTTCAGAAAATGCTGCAAAGCGTTACGGATTATTCCCACAAAAAGGTAGTTTGCAAATTGGGACTGATGCGGATTTCACGATTATTGATCTAGATAAAGCCTACTCTGTTAATGAGTCTGAACTCCATTCAATAGGTAAATACTCCCCTTTTCATGATACAGAATTTGCCTGTTCAATAAATAAAACCATTGTGCGTGGAAATATCATTTTTGACACCGAAAAAGGAATTTTACAAAAACCCGGTTATGGAAAGTTTATTCGTAGATCCTGATCATTTCAGCAGAAGCATTTTATTAGTCTGCTTATGCTCTCCAGAAATTAATTTGTAAAAATATATACCTGAAGAAACCGGCTGATCATTTGAATCGGTTCCGTTCCAAATAACTGAATGCTTACCAGCTTGTACCTCTGTGCTAATAAGTTGCTTCACTTCCTGTCCTTTTAAATTATAGATTTTCAAGGTAACAAACAAGGAGGTTTGTCTTACCTCAAAAGAAATAGTGGTTGTCGGGTTAAACGGGTTAGGATAATTACTCAAATTAAAAT
>JABIME010000377.1 GCA_018654125.1 Candidatus Cloacimonadota bacterium | reverse complement strand
GTCTCTATTTTGGCAGAAGCGAAAAACATATTAGATCAAAAATATGAAAAATATACAAATTATACTGCTGAGGAATTGCAGATAATTTTCGGCGTAAAAATGACATTCTAATGGAGGGTACGATAGATGAAAATCTTTAAATTATTAGTAATTTCTTTGCTCGTTTTCTTATTCGCATGTGAAGCAACAGACCTTGATAAAGGCAAAATTATAGGACGAGTTAAAAATCACTCTACAGGGGATCTAATAGAGGATGTTAAAGTATATTTAAGGCAGAAACAAGACGGTGTTTTTACTTTATATGATACTTTATACACAAGCTCAGTTGGTTATTTTAAGTTTTATGATGTGGAATCCGGAACATATGATATTCATGCTGCTAAATTTAGTGATGAATTAGAAGAGAACGTTTCTCATGTAACTCCATTCATTGATGAATTTGAATTTGATGATCAAGTTATCAGTCCATCTGTTGGTGATATAGAAGCATATACAATTAATAGTATTAATGCTTCGATTTCTGGTACTGTTTATTATGAAGATGGTTCTCCAGCTAATGAAGCATCTATTGAGATTCGATTATTGCAAGCTGAGGAAGAATTTATTTTTAATATTGTATATAGTGATGCAAATGGTGATTTTAGTAGTGCTGATTTTATTACAGGGAATTATTACTTAATTGTTAATAGCTTTGGTGTTGTTCCAGCTGTTTCTGCAGTTACGGATATTTTCTTTCATGATGGGAATGGAGAGGAAGCAATTGGAGAGATTTATCTAAATTGATAATGCATACTTGACATAATCTCATCAGTTTTTTTTATTTAGTTTGTAAATCATAGAGTGAAGCTTGATGGTGCAAGAGTAAAAGGGAATCCCGTTAAAATCGGGAGCGGTCTCCGCCACTGTAAGCAGATTTATCAATTAATAATTAGATTTCAGTTCACTGAATTAGTTTTGGGAAGGATTGAAATCAATAACATGATATGCAAGCCAGGAAACCTGCCATAAAGCTTATTTAGCCAATACTCCGGAGCAAGAGTTATTGTTAATTAAGTTTTAGGTATCCTTTTATTTTAGCAGCTTATTTTAAGCTTCTTAAAGTAAAAGGATTTTTTTATGAAAAGAAATTTGCTGTTGTTAGTTGTAGCTTTATTAATATTTTCTGGATGTTCAAGTAGTGAGCATAAAGCGGGAAAGCGATATATTGTTACATCACCAGAGATTGCAGAGATAATATATTTACTGCAGGGTGTTAAAAATATTGTTGGAGTTACCATTGAATGTGATTATCCTGCTAAATTAAATAAAATAGAGAAAGTTGGAAATTTCGGTAAAGTTGATTATGAAAAAATAATTTCACTCGATCCTTCAATTGTTTTTACATCCGGATTAGAACAAGAATTACTTACTTCTGAACTTGAGAAATTACAGATCCCCACAGCCAAATTCTATCCGAATTCTATTGATGATATGATCCTTTCTATTCGTGAAATTGGCAAATTGATTGGAGTAGAAGAACGAGCAAATTTTGTAGCTGACAGTCTGATGATAGAAATTGAAAAGATCTCACAAAATAATAGTGATAATTCACCACAAGTGTATGTGGAAATCTATAATAATCCGATAATGAGTGTATCAGATAAATCCTTTGTTGGTGAAGTAATACAAATATCTGGTGGAGATAATGTCTTTGCTGAACTTCCAAGAGATTACTCACGTGTTAAAGCAGAAGATGTAATCAATGCGGATCCAGAAATCATAATTCTTACATGTCCACCAGAATTTACAGCAGAAAGCATTAAAATACGCAAGGGTTGGGAAGTGATCTCTGCTGTTAAAAATGATCGTATTTATACCGCACTTGATATAGATCCTGATCTAATAATTCGGGCAACCCCACGTATTGTTGAAGGCATGAAACAATTGCAGAAGATAATTAATGATGAAAAATAAAATTATCCAAATTTTACTGATTGCATTTTCTTCAATATTAGTTTATCTTTATTTGAACTATCAGGTTGAAAGTCTACATATAATCATGCAAATCCGTCTTCCACGACTCATGTTGGCTTTTCTGGTTGGATTTGTTCTTTCGGGAGTTGGTTATTCATTTCAAATAATGCTGAATAATCCTCTAGCAGAACCATACATTCTTGGAATCTCCTCCGGTGCAGCGTTCGGAAGTATTTTAGCCAGTGTTATGGGATTTTATTTATTTATGCCATTGTTTGGATTTGCCGGAGCATTGATTACATTAACTATTGTCTGGTTTCTTGCACATCTTGGCGGATTCTTTAACAGCACAAAATTATTACTTTCAGGTATAATTGTGGGAATGTTCTTCTCATCTCTTATATCTCTTCTCATGTACTTTAATCAACAAGATATTGGGAATATAATAAATGTTTTAATGGGGAATCTCGGGCACATTTTCAGCCATACAGAGTGGTATTATTTTTTAGTTGTATTTGGAATATCCATATTGCTGATGTTTTACTTGTTCTTGCTTTCTAGAAAATTGATGATTCTTACAACCGGAGATATTATAGCTGGAAGCCTCGGAATTGATGTGAAAAAGTTACGCAGAAAAATATTTATAATTAGCTCGCTTCTTACAGGAATTACAGTAGCTTATGCAGGAATTATCGGATTTATTGGTTTAATCGTTCCTCATATTGTTCGTATGATCTCAGGTGGT